>RFIO01000558.1 GCA_003695205.1 Deltaproteobacteria bacterium | reverse complement strand
TTGCCGGAATCCTTCAGGATCACCTGCCCGGCCAGACCGGTGCGCCCTCCGCCATCCCGATAGACGACCCCGGCCGAAGATTCACCATCCGCTGCGCCGCTCTTCATCCCGGCACAGCCGAACAGCAACACAAGACACAGCAACCACAGGCTCCATCGAATCATCATCGCCTCCCGACTGGAAAATGCCTCAAGCATTCTATATTCTTCTGTGACAACCTGACGTTAACGACAGTCTAGCGGCTCGGTGGCAAATGTCAAAACCGCCGGGGACCGCGGGCCAAACAGACCGGAGTCGAACCATGACCGAACTGAATGTATCCAGCCGCAACCTGTTCCGAACCCGTACCGCCTGCCTGGTGCTGGGTGTACGCGAAGGCCAGTTCCGTACCGACTGGCTCAGGGAGCTTGACAACCGCTTGCGGAAACGCCTGCAGCGCAGCCGCCGGGACGGCGAATTCACCGGAGGTTCCGGACAGACACTGATGCTGCACTGCGGCAGTGAACTTGCGGCCGACCGCGTCCTGCTGGTCGGGCTGGGCAAGCCCGCCCCGAACGACAGCGAGGCTCTCCGGCGGGCCGCGGGCAGCGCCGTGCGCGTTGCCCGGGGGAAAAAGCTCGACCGGGTCGCCCTCTACCTGCCGTCCTTCGACCTGGCGGCGCATCAGGATGCCGCCTGGCAGGCCGCCATCGAAGGCGCCCTGCTGGCCGGCTACAGCTTCGACCGCTACCTCGGGGACGCCGACAAACGGCCGACGCGGATTGCCGAACTGACCCTGGTCACCGATGACCGGCGCCAGGCGGTGCGCGCCGAGGCCCTGGCCGTACGGGCAAGAGCCGTCTGCTCCGGCGTCGAACTGGCCCGCGACCTGGTCAACCTGCCCGGCAACGGCAAGGCACCGGAGGATCTGGCCGAGCAGGCACGCCAGCTGGCACGGGACTGCGGTCTGACCTGCACCATCCTGGAGAAACAGCAGCTCGAGGAAGAGGGATTCGGCGCCCTGCTGGGCGTCGCCCAGGGAAGCCGGCGCGAACCGCGACTGATCGTCCTCGAATACCGGGGCGGTGAACAAAGCCGGAAACCCGTGGCCCTGGTCGGCAAGGGGGTGGTCTTCGATGCCGGCGGCATCAGCCTCAAGCCGGCCGAGAAGATGGACGAAATGAAGATGGACATGGCCGGAGCCGCCGCCGTGCTCGGCACCCTGAAAGCCGCCGCCGGCCTGAAGCTGCCGATCAACCTGGTCGGCATAATCCCGGCGGTCGAGAACCTGCCTTCGGGCAGCGCCTACCGCCCGGGAGACATCCTCACTTCCCTGTCGGGCAAGACCATCGAGGTCCTCAACACCGATGCCGAAGGGCGCCTGATCCTGGCCGACGCCCTCAGCTACGCCGCCCGCTTCGAGCCGGAGGCGGTGATCGACCTCGCCACCCTGACCGGGGCCTGCATCATCGCCCTGGGGCATCACGCCAGCGCCGTGCTCGGCAACAACCAGGGTCTGGTCAGGCAGCTGCTGGCCGCCGGGGAACGCAGCGGCGAAAAACTGTGGCAGCTGCCGCTGTGGGACGACTACACCGCCCAGCTCAAAAGCAAGGTGGCAGACCTGAAGAACATCGGCGGCCGGCCGGCAGGGACCATTACCGCCGCGGCCTTTCTGCGGGCGTTCGCCGAAAAACAGCACTGGGCGCACCTCGATATCGCAGGCACAGCCTGGAAGGACGCCGAAGAGGATTATCGCTCCTTCGGCGGTACCGGAGTCGGCGTCCGGCTGCTGGTCGATTTCCTGTCTCACCGGTGAATAAAAAACAAGACGCCCCTTGACACCACAACATCTTGTGGTATTAGAGTTTACAAACCACAAGGAGGGGCATTTGCTACGCTATTGCGGCTGGTGCGGCAAGTATCTGGGAGCAAACGGGGCGTCAGGTTATCAGGTGACCGCCAACCTTTGCGCCATCGACACGACCGGTATCTGTCCCGTCTGCATGGCCCGCATGCAGAGTCTGCTGGCCGATCCGGCCCGGGACAGGGACCTTCCTCCCGATTCCGCCATCTTCGCCGGCGACCACTGACACATGGCCCGACCCTCCGGTCGGGCCATGCCATTTGTGCCTGGTGAGGCTTTCTTAACGAGACCGGGTTGAACTTTTGCCGACAGGCGGTAGAATCTCTGCTGACGAGTTTCTCTGGTCCCGCGGAGGGGCACAACCGCTACAGGAGGAGAAGGACATGAGCAGCATGCGTGGCACAGTGAAATGGTTCAACAATGCCAAGGGTTTCGGATTCATCGAACAGGAGGGCGGACCGGATATTTTCGTCCACTTCTCGGCCATCGAAATGGACGGCTACCGGACCCTGAACGAAGGCGACACCGTTCAGTTCGAAATGATTGAAGGCCCCAAGGGGCTTCAGGCCCAGAAGGTTACCGTCTGCTGACCGGATCGCACCCGCAGTGACGAACGACAGGGCCCGGCGATGTCCGGGCCTTTTCATTGACACCCACCCCCGTCCCGTCTAAAGTGTCTGTTTGCCGCAGTTCAGGGCCCCAGGGCCGTAAAGCGTATGAAAGTTCTCGTTTCTGACACATTTTCCGCCGAGGGACTGGCCCAGTTCGAACAGGCCGAAGATCTCGAGCTGCTCTACCGCCCCGGCATCGAGGCCGACGAACTGCTCGACCTGGTCGGCGACGTCGATGCCCTGGTGGTGCGGGGCGGCACCCGGGTCGGGGCCGATGTCCTTGACCGGGCCGAAAAGCTCAGGGTCGTCGCCCGTGCCGGCATCGGCGTGGAGAACATCAACCTGGCCGCCGCCAACCGCAAAGGGGTCGTTGTGATGAACACCCCCTTCGGCAGCACTACGACCACGGCCGAACACACCCTGGCGATGCTCTTCGCCCTGGCCCGAAATATCCCCCAGGCCCACATCAGCACGACGGCAGGCCAGTGGAACAAGGACGATTTCCTCGGCATCGAGCTGGCCGGCAAGACCCTGGGTGTCATCGGCGCCGGCAAGATCGGCCGGCTGGTGATAGAACGGGCCCGCGCCATGGGCATGCGCACCATCGTTCATGATCCCTACCTGGCCGAAGAGATGATTCGCCAGATGGGCGCTGAACCGGCAGAATTCGACCAACTGCTTGGCGGTGCCGATTTCATCAGTCTGCATGTCCCGCTCAATGCCGAAACCGAGCACCTGCTCAACCGCAAGACACTGAACCTGTGCAAACAGGGTTGCCGCATCATCAACTGCGCCACCGGCGGACTGATCGACGAGGAAGCCCTGGCTGAAGCGATCCGGGAAGGCCGGGTCGCCGGAGCGGCGCTGGATGTCTTCTCCCAGGAACCACCGGGGGACAACCCGCTGCTGGCAATGCCGGAGGTGATCTGTACCCCCCACCTGCGCGCCGCTACCCGCGACGCCCAGATCAACGTTACCGTCCAGGCCGCCCGACAGGTCATCGCCTTTTTGCGGCACGGCGAGGTGAGCAACGCCCTGAACGTTCCGTCCATCAGCACCGAACTGCTGGCAGAACTCCGCCCCTACATCCGCCTGGCGGAACGACTCGGCCTTCTGCTGGCGCAACTCTGCCCCGAACCGTTGCGCAAGGTGCGCATCGACTTCGCCGGCGAGGCGGCCCGGCATCTGATGGCACCGATGACCTGTGCCGCGCTTTACGGTCTGATGGCACCGGCGGTCGGCTCCATGGTCAACTATGTCAACGCTCCGCACCTGGCGCGGGAACGCGGCATCGAGGTGACCGAAGCGAAACGTTCCGACTCGGATGGCTATTCATCGCTGATGCGCCTGAGTATTGAAAGCGACAGTGGCGAACATTGTGCCGCGGGAGCCTTTTTCGGCGGCAAGGGGCGGATCGTCGACATCGACGGCTACCCTGTTGAAACAACCCCGGACGGACCGATGCTGGTTCTCTACAACAACGACCAGCCCGGGGTGGTTGGCAGCATCGGCCAGGTTCTCGGACAGGCCCATATCAATATTGCCAGCATGAACCTGGCCCGCGGCGAGGGGCGCGCCCTTTCGGTTATCCGTATCGACGCTCCCGCTACCGAACAGATTCTGCACCAGATCACCGATCATCCGGCCATCGATCGGGTGGTCCAGGTGATTTTCTGACGAGGTCACCGATCCGATGAGTACCGACCGCAACCTTCAGGCCGTCCTGCCCAGGGGCGTCAAGGATTTCCTGCCGGCACGCGCCGCCCGTATCGACTACCTGCGCCGCCGTCTGCTCGACCACTTCCGCAGCTGGGGCTTCAGCCTGGTGCTGCCGGCCGGCCTGGAACATCTCGACGTGCTCGATCGCGGGCTCGGCCCCGGGCTCGGCCAGACCGTTGTCCGCTTCGACGACCGCCAGAGCGGTCATCTGGTCGCCATTCCGCCGGACATCACGCCGCAGATCGCCAGGATCGCCGCCACCCGCATGCAGGATCTGCCGCTCCCCTACCGGCTCTGCTACAGCGGGCGGGTACTGCGGCATGCGGAACAGCAGAGCGGCAAGGAACGGGAAATCTACCAGGCCGGCGTCGAACTGATCGGGCTGCCACAGGCCGAAGCCGACGCCGAGATGATAGCCATGGTGGTCGAGGCCCTGCGCGGCCTCGGCGCCGAAGGCTTTACCGTCGACATTGGCCAGGTCGAATTCGTCCGGGCCCTGATCGGCGATCTTGACCTGCCCCCCGGCCACATGGCTGACCTGCGGGACCTGCTCGGCCGCAAGGACAGCGCCGGGCTGAATGCCCTGCTCGAAACCCTGCCCATCGACAGCGCGCGCAAACAGGAAATCAGTGCCCTGCCGCGCCTGTTCGGTCCCCGGGATATTCTGGAACGCGCCCGAGCGATTATTCAGACCGAGACCGCCGTGCTGGCCCTGGACAACCTGGAGGAAATCCTGGCCACCCTCGATACCTACCAGGTCTCCGAGCACATCCTGTTCGACCTGGGGGAACTGCGTGGCCTTGATTACCATACCGGTGTCACCTTCCAGGCTTTCCTGCCCGGCATGGGCGATGCGGTCTGCAGTGGCGGCCGATATGACAACCTGACGGCCAGCTACGGTCGCGACCTGCCGGCCACCGGCTTCACCTTCAATGTCACCCATCTGCTCTTTGCCCTGGAAAAAGGACTGGACGCCGAGGCGAAACGCGGCTTCGACGTGCTGCTGTTTCAGCCGGGGACCGACAAGAGCCTAGCCCAGCGCCTGGCGGCACAACTGCGCGAGCGGGGATTTTCAGCCGCGCGTGACAGCGTGCCCCGGTCGCTTGAGGAATCCATCGACTACGCCCGACAGGCCGGATTCCGCTTTGTCATGACCATAAAAACCGAAGGGGATACTGTCGGACTGATCCGGACCGCGGACCGGTCGCAGCAGACCCTGGACATTCAAGATATCGGGAACGGCAAGATAGCCGAAGTTCTCGAGAGGAGCTGACCGAAATGCCCAACATCGTGATTGTCGGCGCCCAGTGGGGCGACGAAGGCAAGGGAAAGATTGTCGACATCTACACCGAGTACGCCGACGATGTCATTCGCTTTCAGGGCGGCAACAACGCCGGCCACACCCTCGTGGTCGGCGATGAAAAGACCATCCTGCACCTGATCCCGTCCGGCATCCTGCACCCGGGCAAGCGCTGCGTCATCGGCAACGGTGTCGTCCTCGACCCGCGGGTTTTCATCAAGGAGATCGACGGACTGAAGGCCAAGGGCTACCTGCAGGACGACAGCCAGCTGGTGATCGACGGCAACGTGCATATCATCATGCCCTGGCACACCGCCATCGACCTGGCACGCGAAGAAGCCAAGGGCGACCGCAAGATCGGCACCACGGGGCGCGGCATCGGTCCGGCCTACGAGGACAAGGTCGGTCGCCGCGGCATCCGGCTCAACGACCTGATCCGTCCCGACGTCTTTGCCCGCAAGGTCGACGAGTTTCTGCCGGAGAAAAACTTCCTGCTGGAAAAATTCCTGGGCAAGGCCCCTCTCGACCGTGACGCCATCATCGACGAATACAGTGCCTATGCCGAAGTTCTAGGCCGCTACCGCGGCTGCGCCTCGACCCTGCTCGACCGGGAAATTCTGGCCGGACGCAACCTGCTGTTCGAAGGGGCCCAGGGAGCCCTGCTCGACATCGACCATGGCACCTATCCCTTCGTCACATCGTCCTCAACCGTCGCCGGCGGAGCCTGCATCGGCACCGGTATAGGCCCACGCCACCTCGACCAGGTGATCGGCATCTCCAAGGCCTATGTCACCCGGGTCGGCAGCGGCCCCTTCCCGACGGAACTTGAAGACGAAATGGGCGACGCCCTGCGCAACGCCGGACAGGAATTCGGTTCCACCACCGGCCGGCCCCGGCGCTGCGGCTGGTTTGACGCGGTCGCCCTGCGCGAAGCGGTCCGCACCAGCGGCCTGACCGGCCTGGCCATCACCAAGCTTGATGTCCTCAACGACTTGGACAGCATCAAGATCTGCACCGGCTATTCCTACCGTGGCGAACTGCTGGAGGAATTCCCGCGCGATTTCGAAATCCTCAGCGAATGCAAGCCGGTCTACGAGCAGCTCGACGGCTGGGGCAGCGACATCTCAGGCGCCCGCAGCCTCGAAGAGCTGCCGGCAGCCGCCCGGGCCTACCTCGACCGGCTGGCCGAAGTCACCGGCTGTCCGCTGGTGCTGGTCTCCGTCGGTCCCCGGCGCGACCAGACCATCCAGATCAGCAACCCGTTCGCGTGACAGAGGATCTTGCGGCCTAACCGTCTGAAATTACAAGGAACATTGTTTAAAACAAGCAACTTGGCGTAAGCGCGATTTTTTCGGAAAAAAGGGGTTGACTTGCCGGAATCATTCCAGTATAAATTCATCCTCGTTGCGTGAGCCGCTAGCTCAGTTGGTAGAGCATCTGACTTTTAATCAGATGGTCGTAGGTTCGATCCCTACGCGGCTCACCACTTCATCA
>RFIO01000557.1 GCA_003695205.1 Deltaproteobacteria bacterium | reverse complement strand
GCATGCACCGCCGGCACCGGGCCAAAGAGTCGACCTGATCGAAGGTCAGGCCCTCAGCGGCGCCACCGGCCTGGTCCAGGTCAGCCAGTCGGCCGGTTCGGGCAACAGCATTCGCAACAGCATCGGTATCGCCCTGATGTCCATGACCATTGAGTAGTCCAACAACCACCAACACACGCATGAAAGGGGGAACAATCCATGAAACGCATTCTCTGCCTGCTCATCGCCCTGCCCTTCATCCTGGCACCGGCCTTCGCACTGGCCGATGACGACAAAAAGGAAGGAGATGGCAAGGTCAAGCTCGAAATGGAACTGAAGAAGAAGGTCGAGGTCGACTTTAAGATCAAGAACGAAGTCCACCCTGCTGGCTCCTCGACCGCTGTGATCAACAACCAGCAGACCATCGAGGAGAACAGTACCCTGAACGATCAACTGGTCAATGACGCCAGCATCGGCGACAAGGCCCTGCAGGGGGCCGAAGGGAACCTCGGCGTCAACGTCTCGGCCGGCACCAACAACGCCCAGGACAACCTGGCCACCATCTCGTTCACCGAGACCTTCGGGTCGCTGGTCGACGCCGAACTGCACAAGACCCAGGCCAGCAAAGAAAACCATACCGACAATCTTGGTACCACCAATGACGCCGCCCTGGGCGACAGCGCCCTGCAAGGCGCCTCCGGCAATATCGGCGTCAACCTGGCCGCCGGCACCGGCAACGCCCAGAGCAACATGACCTCCATCAGCGTCGGCCCGAGCAACAGCGGCATCGCCGCCGCCGGCGTCAACCAGAGTGCCAAGGAAAACACCACCAACAACATGCCGATCGGCCACGACGAGGTCACTCAGGTGGATGTCAACCTCGACCTGCAGGCCGGCGGGTTCTACATTGGCGGCACCCACATGGAAGGCAGCTACCAGGGAACAACCTCCGGCAGTGGGGGCTACAGGGGCACCTTTGGAGGCGGTGGCACCTACAATGGCATTTCCGACCAGTACGGTGATGTCTATCCGGACACCTGGCTGGGCGAAGGTCACGGCAATGTCACCGGTCGCGAGGGGCACTTTGACCTCGACCAATTCGCCGAAGGCGCTCAGGACCGGATGGACAACGGTGGCGCCCTGAGCTTCGATGAAGAGGGTGACCTGAGCTTCTCCGGTAACGAGGGAGGCGCCCTCGGCTTCGACGGTAGCGAAAACGGCTCCATCGATCTTGATGGCTGCGAAGTCGGCATCCAGGGCCTCCTGGGCACCGTCAGCGGCTCGATCCCGGTGGTCTACACCGTCAACCAGCTGACCACCAACACCGCCAGCTTCGGCGGCAACGCCCTGCAGGGCGCCAGCGGCAACGTCGGCGTCAACATCACCGCCGGTACCGGCAACCTGCAGGCCAACGGCCTGGCCGTTTCGGCACTGCTGGGCAGCACTCCTCCCATCGGAGGAGGGTCGGAGTAAGGCGAAGGCTCAACCATGACGCTGTCTCCGGCGGCAACGCCGCCGGAGACGCACCTTTTGGATTGATACGGCAAGGAGATTGAGGCATGCGCTCACGGCTGGTTACAG
>RFIO01000075.1 GCA_003695205.1 Deltaproteobacteria bacterium | reverse complement strand
GTCGGCATCCGGCTTGAGCCGGTCGCGCAGGGCGAACAGGCTGTCAGCGTCGGTTTCGATGGCGCGTTCGTTGACGTAGACGTTCATAAAGAAGAAACGGCCGCGTGGTCGGCGGCCGAGAACAGGTGGGGAAAACCGTTGTCGGTGCCGCTTCCCTACGCCGGCATGATCCGGATCAGGTTCAAAGGGTCGTTCCGTGTCCGGAACTCTCAGTCGTTCGACTCCCCCAGGGCATCTGGAGGTTCACACTAGCAACGGCGGCGGGCGGGCGTCAACTCTTTTCCCCCTTGCCAGCGCCGGGTGGTTTGACTACCATGGCCGTCTTTCCATCCCGTCCGCAGGAGTTCCAGCCATGAGTATTTCCACCCGCTACCGTGACCTGATTGCCGAAGTCGAGGACATGCAGCAGCGCATGGCGCGCGCGGAGGACCTGGAGCGCCACGCCGTCCGTCTCGGCCGGGCGGCGGAGATTCTCGCGGAGCTGCGCGAAGGGGTCGGCGAAATCCCGCAAATGCACCTGGAACGGCAACTGACCCCGGTGCTGCTCAAGGCCCACAACCGCATCGACCGCATCCGCGTCGACCTGGAAGACCAGGAAGTCGCCGACTGGCCCGGGCGCCTCTGGTCGCTGCAGCAGGCGATCTACCGGCTGCTCAACGACCTGTAGGTTCCTCTTTCAACCGGGGGCCGAATGAAGAAAATCGCCCTCCTGCTGTTTCTGCTCGCCTGCGCCCTTTTTGTCCTCATCACGCTGGTGCTGCTGCTCTGGCCGCTGCTCGCCTGGATCGGGGCGGACCAGCCTTCGCCTGCCATCCTCCTGGTTTCGCCCGGGGTGCCTCTGGCCCGAAACGAACATTGTCCGCGCGGCGATACAGTGTCACAATGGCACGGCAGTTGCTTTGACTTCGATTCTGCCCGCCGGCCGCAGGCCGGTCAAATTCCGGCAACAGGACCTGAATCGACATGCACCGCAAACTCCAGAATATCTTCTACGAGGCCCGCGACCCGCAACTGACCTGGGACGATATCGGCGGCTATGCCGATGTCAAGCAGACCCTGAAGGAGATGGTCTGCCTGCCGTTGCAGAAACCGGAGATGATCGCCCGGCACAACCTCGGTCTGCCGGCCGGGGTGATGATGTGGGGTCCGCTGGGAACCGGCATTACCATGCTGGCCGAGGCCTGCGCCAGCGAGGCGGGGGTCTCCTTCGTCTACATTTCCGGCCAGGAGATGCTTGGCAAGCATAACGAGCTGGTCGAGGCCTTCGATACCGCCCTGCACGAGGCGCCCTGCATCCTGTTCATTTCCGACTGCGAATGGCTCTGTCCCCGGGCCGGTTGCGACTACGAATGGAGTCCTGGCAACCTGCGGGCGGTGCCGCCGACCTTTGCCGACGCCGAGCTGTCGCGCCTGTTCATCGAGCAGGTCGACCGCATCAACCAGCACCCCGAGGTTCGCCTGGTCGGCTCCTGCTATCGCATCGACACCGTCGACCAGGCGCTGATCAAGGAAAAGAAGCGCTTCAACCGCAAGGTTTTCGTCCATCCCCCCACCGCAGAGGACCGGCGCGGTATGCTCGATATCTACATGGACAAAATGCCCAACCTGGCCGAGGGGATCGACCGGCAGGCCATAGCCGATCAGGCCGACGGCTTTGTTGGCTGGGATATCGAAAGCCTGTGCAAGCGTGCCACCATCAACGCCATCAAGGATGACCGCGAGCAGGTGACCGCCGAGGATTTCCAGCGGGCATTGAAGGAAGTCAGGCCGTTTTTGACACCCGATATGGTCGCCAAATACCACGAAATCCGTCGGACGGACTGCCCGCATCACTACGAGTTCTGAGATGACCGAGGCCCCCGAGATCTTTGCGCGCATCTACGAGCGTCACGGACATCGCTGCCCCATGAGTACCCTCGGAGGGCGGCTGGCCATGGCGGCTCTCGGCCTGCTGGCGGACGCGGAGGCATCCGGGGAGGATGAACTGCGCGGGTACTACTTCACCCGTACCTGCGCCGTGGATGGTGTGGCCGAGGTGACCGGACTGACCGAGGCCGATGGCGGTCTCGAGGTCTGTCCCGACGGCCGGCATGCCCTGCGCCTGGAACGCGGCGGGGTCGCCGTCGAGGTCGAACTGACCGAAAAGGCGATGCAGATGGCTGGGGAATACCGGCGCTTCTGCTACGAGATCGAGGCCGGTTGGGACGACCTTGACGAAGAGGAGCGCCGGGTGCGCGAGATCCGCCGGCAGGCATGGCTTGACACCCTGCTGCCGAGGCTGTGGCAGGCGCCCGACCACGAACTGGTGCGGGTTGTCCGGGAGGATGCCGGTGCCTGAGGGTTTCGTCGCCCGGTTTCTGGACGTGGTCGTCACTGAAACGGGCCGCATGTGGTGGATCTTCCTCCTCTCGGTTCTGCTGGTCGGCCTGATCAAGGGCTACAAGCTCGACCTGCACATCCGTGACTTTGTGCGCCGCAGCGGACCCGTCGGCATCCTGCTGGCCGTGCTGGTCGGCATGGTCTCGCCGTTGTGCGCCTGCGGCATCCTGCCGGTAGTCATCTCCCTGGCCATGGTCGGTACGCCGCTGGCGCCACTGCTGGCCCTGCTGGCCACCTCGCCGACCATGGGTCCGGACGCCCTGCTTCTGACCTGGCGAGGGCTGGGAGGCGACTGGGCCCTGATCAAGCTGGTCGGCTCAGGCATCCTGGGACTGGCGGTCGGCTGGGCGACCCTCTACCTGCAGGCGCGCGGCTGGCTGGGCGAGGACGAAATCCGCCTTGAGCCGGTCTATCGGGAGGATGGCAGCCTGGCTCCGGCGAGCGAGATCGGTGCCGCGGCAGGCATCCGGGTAAAGAGCATGCAGGTGGTGCCGCGCGCACATCGACTCCGCTTCATCTTCGACCGCTGCCTCGACGCCGGCCTGTTCACCGGCAAGTATTTGCTGCTGGCCATCGTCCTCGAGGGGCTGCTGGTCACCCTGGTGCCGACCTCCTGGATCGCCGGGGCCCTGGGTCGCCAGCTCTGGTCCCCCCTGGTGGCGGCAGTTGTCGGTCTGCCGTTGCCGGCGAACCAGATTCCGATGATTCCCATCCTGGCCGGGTTGCTCGAGCGCGGCATGGACATGGGCGCCGGCACCACTCTGCTGCTGGCCGGCCCGGTCTCCAGCCTGCCGGCCATGGTGGCCCTGGCCGGAATTTTCCGTCGGCGGGTCCTGGTGGTGTTTCTGTCGGTCAGCCTGGCCTTCAGTCTTGCTGCCGGGCTGCTGGTCAGGCTGCTGACCTGATGGAGTTCCGTCGCCGGTCCGAAGTCAAACGGACGGCTTTTTGCCCACGGAGAGCCGAAAGCATGTTGCGTATCCTGTGGTTGCCCATTTTTCTGTTCTTTTTTCTGCTGTCGGCCTGCGCGCCTGTCCAAAAGGCCAGGACCCCTTCCCTGAGCGGCCGCACCATGTACGCCGGCAAGCCGGCTTCAGGTGTCAGCGTCCTGGCCTGGCCGGCAAACAGCGCTGGTCTCGTTGGCGAGGCCCCCTTTCGGTCCACCCCGTCTGCCGCCGACGGCCGCTTTGCCCTCGATCTGCCTCCGGGCCGCTATTTTCTCATGGCCCGGGGGGACGGGCTGTTTGCCTGGTACGGCCGCAACCCGGTCAGTATCGGCACCGAACCTGTGGCCGGCCTGAATATCGGCCTGGTACCGGAAAAGCCTGAATCCGGGGTTCCGGAGCCGTTCATCGATGCCGGCATTCAGGCGGTGCTGGTCGCCGACGGCAAGCCGGTCGAAGGGGCGACCCTGTACGTCTACGTTGATACCACCACCCAGCTCAAGGGGATGGGCTACGTCATGGTCGGCCCGAGCGATGCCGATGGCGTGGTCGAGGCGACACTGCCGGGCGGAACCTATTACCTGCTGGCGCGCAAGCGCCTCGATGGTGCCCAGGTCGGTCCGTTGCACAGCGGCGATTTCATCGGCTACCTTCCTGCCAACCCGGTCCGGCTGGCCGACGGGGAGGTCCGGCAGGTTGTCGTGCCAATGCTTGAAGTCCCGGACAAAAGTGCCGAGCAGACGGCTGATACCAGGGGAATCGCACGGCTGTCGGGCACGGTGCGCGATGCCGCCGGCCGTCCGGCCGCCGGAGTCCGCGTCGTCCTCTACCGGGATGCCGGCATGCTCAACCGCCCCGACCTGGTCTCTGAACCGACCGGCGCCGATGGCCGCTGGCAGCTTCATCCGACCGAGACGGGCATTTGGTACCTGGCGGCCCGCAACACCCTCGGCGGCGCGCCGGCGCCGGGCGACCTGTACGGCACCTGGAACGGCAGGGACAATCACGCGGTCCAGGTGCGCGCTGGAGATGATCTGGGCGGACTCGATATCGTCGTGGAGGAGATGTGGTGAGACGTCTGCTCTGGGGCCTGCTTCTTTTGCTGCCGGCCTGCGCGCTGCAGCCGTCCCCCACAGGACAGGTGCTGGGTGACGTCACCCTGAACCGGGACCAGACCTGGCAGGGGAGGGTGGTCATCGAAGGAAAGGTGCGGCTGGTCAACGGCGCCTCCTTGACCCT
>RFIO01000556.1 GCA_003695205.1 Deltaproteobacteria bacterium | reverse complement strand
GCCTCACGCCGAAGTGGTGGAATTGGTAGACACGCCATCTTGAGGGGGTGGTGGGCTTCGCCCGTGCTGGTTCGACTCCAGTCTTCGGCACCAACAAGAGGGGCGGCATGACTGAATGTCACGCCGCCCCTTCGCGTTCTGAGCCTCTCGATTCGTCTGTGGTTTCACGCCTTCATTCGCAGCCATCCGCTTCATGGGCTAGGCATTTTCCCTGTATTGATTAGACTCGCAAGCGCAAGGCTTAAGGGGGAGCAGAGTGAAAGAGGACGATCAGAAGTTTCTGAATGAACTCGAAAAGAAGCTGTGGACGGCGGCCAACAAGCTGTTGCCCAGCCTCGATGCGTCGCAGTACAAGCATGTGGTGCTGGGGCTGGTGTTCCTCAAATATGTATCCGATGCCTTCGATCTGCGCCGCGACGAAATCGCCGCCCAGCTGCGCGATCCGGCAAGCGACTACTACCTCGACCCTGCCGATTTCGATTCGCCCGACGACTACGAAGCCGAGATCTCTGAAGAACTGGAACAGCGCGACTACTACACCGAGGCCAATGTCTTCTGGGTGCCGAGTACGGCGCGCTGGCAATTTTTGCAGGATAAGAACAAGGTGGTCATCACCGGCGAGCTGGAGGTGCCGGATGGGAATGGCACCAAGAAGATTCGCTCGGTCGGCCAGCTGATCGATCACGCGCTGGAAGCGATCGAATCGGACAACACCAAGCTCAAGGGCGTGCTCAACAAAAACTACACCCGCTTGCAGATCGATCAGTCCAGGCTCGGCGAGCTGATCGATCTGATCGGCACGATTCCGTTCACCCACGCCTCGCTCGATTCCAGGGATATCCTCGGCCATGTCTACGAGTATTTCCTCGGCCAGTTCGCGCTCGCCGAAGGCAAGAAGGGCGGCCAGTTCTACACCCCCAAATCGATTGTCTCGCTGATTGTGCAGATGCTGGAGCCGTTCAAAGGCCGCGTGTATGACCCGGCCATGGGCTCCGGCGGCTTCTTTGTGCAGTCCGAGCAATTCATCGAGAAGCACCGAGGCCGCATCGGCGATGTCTCGATCTACGGCCAGGAGATGAACCACGCCACCTGGCAGCTGGCGGCGATGAACATGGTGATTCGCGGCCTCGATTTCAATTTCGGCAAGCATCCGGCCAACACCTTCACCGATGATCAGCACCCCGATCTGCGAGCCGATTTCGTGATGGCCAATCCGCCGTTCAACATGAAGGAGTGGGATTCCGGCGTCAGCGACACCGATCCGCGCTGGGTCTATGGCCGGCCGCCGAGGAACAATGCCAACTTCGCCTGGATGCAGCACATGCTCTACCACCTTGCCCCGAACGGCTCGATGGCGCTGCTGCTGGCCAACGGCTCGATGAGCTCGAACACCGGCGGCGAGGGCGAGATTCGCAAGGCGCTGATTGAAAATGACCTGGTCGAGTGCATGGTCGCGCTGCCCGGACAGCTGTTCACCAATACGCAGATTCCGGCCTGCATCTGGTTTCTGACGAAGAACAAGAAGGCGCGCACCGCGGCCAGTGGCCGAGCCTTGCGCGACCGCAGAGGCGAAGTGCTGTTCATCGATGCGCGCAATCTGGGCTACATGAAGGATCGCGTACTGCGCGATTTCACGCAGGATGATCTGGACAAGGTTACGTCCGCCTTCCACAACTGGCAGTCAGGATCGGATTACGAGGACGAGCCCGGCTTTTGCAAGAGTGCCGGCCTGGAGGAGATTGCGAAGCACGACTACGTGCTCACGCCCGGCCGCTATGTCGGCGCCCCGCCCGAAGAGGACGACGGCGAGCCGTTTGCCGACAAGATGGCCCGGCTCACCGCGCAATTGCGCGAACAGTTCGCCGAAAGCGACAGGCTGGAGGCCGAGATCAAAAAGAATCTGGCGGGGATCGGTTTTGATGTCTGAGGCATTAAGCCGAATCGACCCCGGCAATATCCGCAGCCGCATCTTCACCCTTCGCGGCCAACAGGTGATGCTGGATCGTGATCTGGCCGTGCTCTATCAGGTAGAGACACGCGCTCTGAAACAGGCTGTGCGTCGAAATAAGAGCCGATTCCCTGATGACTTTCTGTTCATTCTGGATGACTCCGAGGTCGAGGCTTTGGTATCACAGTCTGTGATACCTTCCAAAAAACAGCTTGGCGGAACCAGACCGCTTACCTTCTCCCGCTTCGACAAAGGCGCGCTGGATTTGCTGGGGAGGTTGAACCATGCGTGATTTGCTGACCGAAAGTGAGCGGCTGAAAGCGGTGAGCAAAAATAACCTGGCGGGGATCGGTTTCGATGACTGAGTGGGCAAGCCGACCTTTGGGCGAATTGCTAGAACTAGTAATCGACCATCGTGGAAAAACACCAAAGAAAATGGGATTTGATGATTTTGACAGGACTGGCTATCCGGTTCTATCCGCTAAGCATGTAAAGACGGATGAGTTGGTAAATCTAGATTCGATTAGGTTTGCCAGTGAGCAGATGTATAAAAAATGGATGAAAGTTGAGATTCAGGAAGGAGACATCGTTCTTACATCTGAAGCACCTATGGGAGAAGTCTTTTATTTAGACGGTAAAACCAAATATGTATTAGGGCAGCGAGTATTTGGACTTCGGCCCAATAAAGAGGAAATAGATTCTTTGTACTTGGTTGCATGGTTAACCTCTCAGAAGGGGCGCAGGCAATTGGAGGCAAGAGCTTCTGGGTCAACTGTGCTTGGCATTAAGCAGTCTGAGCTATTGCAAATCGAGGTTGATCTTCCTCCTATGAGGATTCAGTCCCAAATTGCGAAACAGCGACATGATCTTTCTAGAAAAATCGAACTCAATCGCAAGATCAACAAGACGCTGGAGGAGATGGCGCAGGCGATCTTTAAATCGTGGTTTGTCGATTTCGATCCGGTGAAGGCCAGGATGGCCGCCATCGAAAACGGCGACGACCCGCAGCGCGCCGCCATGCGCGCCATTTCGGGAAAAAGCGACGAGGAGCTGGATGCGCTGCCCCGCGAACAGTTCGACCAGCTTGCCGCCACCGCCGATCTGTTCCCGTCCGCCCTCACCGATTCCGAACTCGGCCCCATTCCGGAGGGATGGGAGGTCAAACCATTCAGTGACCTGGTGAATCTAGACACTACATCGGTAAAGCCATTTGAATCTCCGAATAAGATTTGGGAGCACTTCAGTATTCCAGCTTTTGATGAGGGAAAAAGACCTTCGTATGAAGCAGGAGAAGAAATTAAGAGTAATAAGTATGCCGTGAAACCGGGGGCTATTCTGGTTTCGAAACTTAACCCCCATTTTCCTAGGACGTGGTGGGTTGAGCCAACTGATTATGAGTCGGCAATTTGTTCAACAGAGTTCATGCAGTTTGTTCCCTATGATGTCAGTAAGCGAGGATTCATTTACGGATTAGTCCAATCAGGGTTGTTCCAAGAAGGCATTGCTCAACGAGTGACGGGCACAACGGGAAGCAGGCAACGTGCACAGCCAAAGGCGGTGGTTGCAATGCCTGTTATTGTGCCATCAGGCGAGCTTGTGGCTGTTTATTCTGAGCTGGCTAACTCAATGGCCGCAAAGAAGGAATCGAACCTAGAGCAGTGCGACACCCTGGCTATAACCCGAGATGCTTTGCTCCCCAAACTCCTTTCCGGGGAAATCTCCGTCGGCGCTGCCGAAAAGGAGCTGGAGGTGGCCGCATGATCCGCCTGCACGCGACCAAAAAGCTGTTCGACAAGCTGCCGCTTGCAGCGGACGGGCGGCTAGATTCGCCGGAAGCGGCCGGCGATGTCGCCAACGACGATGTCGAATCGCCGCTCAGCGGCTGGCATGCGAATCTCATCCGATTGCAACGGCGCCAGTGCGTGCTGTTGATGCACGATGCCACCCGCTTCGCGCTTTTCCTGCCGGCGCTGACGAAGCCCGATTTTGCCCGGCTGGACGTTCTGTTTCGCGATGCGCTGATGAATACGCTGCTGAAGCTGGATGCGGATGAGGCGGTGTTGCTTCGGGCGCAGTCGATGCTGGGGCCGCTGGTCTGCGACCGCGCCACGGATCGTTCCGTGCTGGGAACCCTGAATCAGGCGGCTCAGGAGATCGACCATCTGCTCTGGTTCCGGGAAATGCGGCTGGATGAACTGTCTCCGCTGCTTGTCAATATCCGCCTTGCCCAGACACCGCGCAACCGGAAAGGCAGCAAGGATTGCCTGTGGCCCGTTGATGAAATGTTCCGGCTGCTGGGAGGCCAGGCGCCCGACATAAGCCGATGGAGATGGCTGTGAGCCATCGGATATGCACGTGCCGGCGCAGGGGGCGACAGCCAGAACGGCTCTGTATGGAATGGTTCCAGGCTATCGCTGAACAACAGGAGGGAGCATGAAATCAAAATGGGAATAAAAATACCGCTTGGTACATCCCTGATGTTAGAAGCGACAAATGATTAGCGAAGACCAGCTCGAACGGCTCTGCCTCGAATGGTTCCAGTCCATCGGCTACGACTATGCCTGCGGCTATGACATTGCCCCGGATGGCGACAGGCCGGAGCGCAGCGACTATCGCCAGATCGTGCTGTTTGATCGCCTGCTGGAGCGGCTGAAGGTTCTCAATCCGCATATCCCTGCGTCCACGCTGGAGCAGGTTTCATGCCATATCGCCAGACCGGAAACGCCTGTGCTGATCCAGAACAACAAGGCCTTTCATCGCCAGCTGCTGGAAGGGGTGAAGGTTGAGTGGAAAGAGGACGGTGAAGAACGGCACGACTATGTGCAGCTGATCGATTTCGCCAATCCGGCCAACAACCGGTTTCTGGTGGTCAACCAGTACACGATTACCGGCTCCAAGGGCAATCGCCGGCCGGATGTGATCGTGTTCATCAACGGTCTGCCGCTTGCCGTGATCGAGCTGAAGAACCCGGCTGATGCCAATGCCGATATCTGGTCGGCCTATCAGCAGCTGCAAACCTACAAGGAGGAGATTCCCGATCTGTTCACCTTCAACGAGGCGCTGGTGGTCAGCGACGGGCTGAATGCGCGGGTCGGATCGCTCACGGCCAACAAGGAGCGCTTCATGCCCTGGCGCACGGTGGCCAATGAGGATGACAAGCCGCAGTTCGAATATCGGCTTGAAACCCTGGTAAAGGGCTTCTTCAATCCGGAGCTGTTCCTCGACTATATCCATCACTTCATCCTGTTTGAGAACGATAACGACACCATCATCAAAAAGATCGCCGGCTATCATCAGTTCCACGCCGTGCGCGAAGCGGTGAAGGCGACGGTGATCGCCTCGCAGCGAGCTGAGGGGGAGGCGCGGGAACCGCGCGCCACCTACGGGCGCGAGGTCGTGCCAGGCTCAAAGAAGGCGGGCGTGGTGTGGCACACGCAGGGCTCGGGCAAGTCAATCTCGATGGTCTGTTACGCCGGTAAATTGCTGGCGCAGCCGGAGATGAACAATCCGACCATCGTGGTGGTGACCGACCGCAACGATCTCGATGGTCAGTTGTTCAACACCTTCGTCATGGCTTCGGAGGTGCTGAAGCAGACGCCGGTGCAGGCATCGGGCCGCGACGAGTTGCGCGACATGCTCAGCTCGCGCCAGTCCGGCGGCATCATCTTTACCACGGTGCAGAAGTTTGCGCTGCTGAATGATGAGACGAGCCATCCGGTGCTTAGCCGCCGCCACAATATCGTGGTGATCTCCGATGAGGCGCACCGATCGCAGTATGGCGACAGAGCCAGGCTGAATCCGAAGACCGGCCGGTTTTCCTTCGGCTATTCCAAGCATATGCGCGATGCATTGCCGGAGGCAACGTTTATCGGGTTCACAGGCACTCCGATTTCGAAGGAGGATAAGGATACGCGCGCCGTGTTCGGCGATTATGTGTCGATCTACGACATTCAGGATGCGGTGGACGATGGCGCCACCGTGCCGATCTACTACGAATCGCGGCTGGCCAGGCTCGACATCAAGCAAGCCGAGATCGAGGCGCTCAACGAAGAGGTCGAGGAGGTCATCGAGGACGAGGAAGACATTGCTATGCGCGAGCGCACCAAATCGAAATGGGCGGCGCTCGAAAAGCTGGTCGGTAGCGCGCCACGCATCCGGCAGGTGGCCGAGGATCTGGTGACGCATTTCGAGAAACGTATCGAGGCCGAGCCCGGCAAGGCGATGATCGTCTGCATGAGTCGCGAGATATGCGTGGACATGTACGATGCCATTGTTGCGCTCAGGCCGGAATGGCACAGCGATGATCCAGCCAAGGGTGTGATCAAGGTGGTGATGACCGGCTCGGCCTCGGACAGGGCCAAGCTGCAGCCGCATATCTACAGCAAGGAGGTCAGGAAGCTGTTCGAGAAGCGCTTCAAGGACCCGGACGACGCCCTGCGCCTGGTCATCGTCCGCGATATGTGGCTGACCGGCTTTGACGCGCCGAGCTGTCATACGATGTATGTCGACAAGCCGATGCGCGGGCACAACCTGATGCAGGCGATTGCGCGCGTGAATCGCGTGTTCCGCGACAAGCCCGGCGGGCTGGTGGTGGACTACATCGGCATTGCCAATGAGCTGAAACATGCGCTGAAGACCTACACCGATTCGAAAGGCAGAGGCGCACCGACACTCGATGCGCGTGAGGCCTTGGCGGTCCTGCTTGAGAAGATGGATGTCGTGCGCGCCATGCTGGATGGATTTGATTACAGCGCATTTGAAACGGATGCCCTGCGCCTGTTGCCGGGAGCGATGAACCATATCCTCGGCCTGGAAGACGGCAAGAAACGTTTCCTTGATGTGATGGCCGCGATCGGCAAAGCCTATACTCTGTGCAGCACGCTGGATGAGGCGGAGCCTTTGAAGAAGGAGATTGCCTTCCTCTCCGCCGTCAAAGCCGCAATCCTGAAATTCACCTCCATTGATAAGCGACGCAGCAATGAAGAGAAACATTCGGCGCTGAAGCAGATCATCGATAACGCGATTATCGCCGAGGGCGTGGCCGATGTATTCGAGCTTGTCGGACTGGATAAGCCGAATATCGGCCTCTTGTCCGACGAGTTTCTGGAGGATGTGAAAAATCTGCCGCAGAAGAACCTGGCCGTGGCGCTGCTGGAAAAGCTGCTGCGCGACGAGATCAAGGCGCGCATGAAGACCGATGTGGTGTCGGAAAAGAAATATTCCGAGCGCATCATGGAGACGCTGCGCAAATACCATAATCGTGCCATCGAGACGGCGCAGGTGATCGAAGAGTTGATCAACATGGCCAGGGAGATGCAGGCCGATGCCGAAGCTGCCGAAAAGCTGGGCCTGAATGCGGATGAGATCGCCTTCTATCGTGCCTTGATTCAGAACGAATCGGCGGTGCGTGAACTGGGCGATGACAAGCTGCGCGAGCTGGCCCGCTATGTCACCGAGCAGTTGCGGCGGAGCACCACGGTGGACTGGCAGGTGCGCGAGAGCGTGCGCGCGAAGCTGCGCAATCTGGTGCGCCGGGCTTTGCGGAAATGGAAATATCCGCCCGATGGTCAGCAGGAAGCGATTGATCTGGTATTGAAACAGGCCGAAGCGCTATCGGAAAACTGGACGGGTCAGGAAGTCTAATAGACCGGGCCGGATTAGCTCAGGAGGCAAGTGCCAGCGTGGTCTTGATTCCCTGAATGGTCGCATCGCCGAGATGCTTCTCGCCGACGACGGCGACCGGTGCGTAATGGCACAGGCCCTGGCAATGACCGGGCTCGGCCGCGATTCCAAGGCTCCTAAGCTCGGCCAGCAGCTCCGGGCCGCCGAACTCGCCGCATTCCGGCCCCTGACAGATCTCGATGCACGGG
>RFIO01000555.1 GCA_003695205.1 Deltaproteobacteria bacterium | reverse complement strand
GGAACTGATCCAGGGGAGAACACCAGGGAGAAGAACCAAAGGCCCGGGGTTTTCCAGGCGACTCTCGCTCCCTGCATCTCAGCGCCAACATGATCTGGCAGTTCTTCGTGCTCTTCGCGCCTTCGTGGTCGCTTTTCAAAAAGGTTTGCACATGACGAAGATAGCAGTGACCGGTGCCGCCGGACGCATGGGCGGCCGCATCATCACCCTGGCAACGGAAAGTGACAGCCTGCAGGTAACCGGTGCCGTCGAACGCACCGGCCATCCCAGGATCGGCGAGGATGCCGGCTTGGTGGCCGGTTGCGGGGCTCTGGATGTCGCCATTACTGACAGCCTGGAGCAGGCGCTGGAAGGCGCCGATCTGCTCATCGACTTCACCTTTCCGCAGGTCACCCTGGAAAACGCCGAGGTCTGCGCCCGCGTGGGGCGCGGCATGGTCATCGGCTCCACCGGTTTCCGCCCCGAGGAAAGGGAACAGCTGGCGCGCATCACCGCCGGCATCCCGGTGGTCTTCGCCCCCAACATGAGTGTCGGCGTCAATGTCTGCTTCAAGATTCTCAAGGATATCGCCCGCACCCTCGGCGACGGCTGGGACGTCGAGATCGTCGAACTGCATCACAACAAAAAGAAGGACGCCCCGTCCGGCACCGCTGTGCGCATGGGCGAGGTCGTCGCCGATGCCCTGGGCCGCGACTACAACAAGGTCGCCAACTGCCATCGCGAGGGAATGTGCGGCGAACGCGCTCCTGAAGAGATCGGTATGCAGACCGTACGCGGCGGCGACATCGTCGGCGAACACACCGTCTATTTCATCGGCATGGGCGAGCGCATCGAGCTAACCCACCGGGCCATGAGCCGCGACATGTTCGCGCGCGGCGCGGTGCGCGCCGCCGCCTGGCTCAAGGGCAAGCCCGCCGGCATGTATGATATGCAGGCCGTACTCGGACTCGACTAGACCGGGTACGGCAGGCCAAAGGTTCAAGGCCAAAGGCTAAAGGTGAAATCGAAAACCGAAGGCGACCGGCTGGTGCGGTCGCCTTTTCATAAATCGACCAAATCAATAAGGAACGAGATTTTTTCGTCAGGACAAGGAAGGCGAAATGGGACAGCGCAGGCGTAGCAGC
>RFIO01000554.1 GCA_003695205.1 Deltaproteobacteria bacterium | reverse complement strand
GTGCAGAGACGGGATGTCGCCGAACTGCTGCTGGCCGGCTGGCCCGACCGGATTGCCGGACGGGCTGGTTCCGAGCCTGACAGCTATCTGCTCGCAACCAACCGCCGGGCCCGCCTGGCGCCCTGGTCGGATGCCAGGGGCGCGGCCTGGCTGCTCCCCTTCGATGTGGCGGCCGACGGGGCTTCCGGTCTTATCCGGGCGGCCGCAACTCTCGACGACGACCTGGTCGAGCGGCTCCGGCAGGAGGTTGACTGGCAGGTTGTGCTCGACTGGAACCGTCAGGCCGAGCGGGTCGACTGTTGGCAGGTCAGGCGCCTGGGGGCGGTGGAACTGGCCCGGCGACCGCATCAGCCCGAGCCGGAGGAAGTAGCGGCCGTGCTGCTCGAACAGGTGCGCCGCAACGGCCTGCAATGGTTGTCATGGGGGGATGACTGTGCCGCACTCTGTGCCCGGGTGGAGCTTGTCAGGCGGTTTGAGCCGCAGGCTGGTTGGCCGGTGATGAAGGAAGAAGGGCTGCTGGCCGACCTCGAGGCCTGGCTGCAGCCGGCCCTGGCCGGCGTGCGTGATCGCGCCGGCGCCCGACGCGTCGACCTGCTCCCCTGGCTGCAGGGACTTCTGTCAGTACGTCAGCGGCAGCAACTGGACCGGTTGGTTCCGGAGCGGATTGCCATTCCCAGTGGTCGCGCGGTTCGTATCGACTATCTGTCCAGCGAGCCGGTCCTGGCGGCCAAGCTGCAGGAACTGTTCGGATTGACCGAGACCCCCCGCATTGTTGGCGGCCGTGTTCCCCTGGTGATTCACCTGCTGTCGCCGGCCGGCCGGCCCCTGCAGGTGACGCGCGATCTGGCGTCGTTCTGGCGGGAGGGTTATCCCGAGGTTCGCCGGGAGATGCGCGGCCGCTACCCTAAACACCCCTGGCCGGAAGATCCATTGACAGCCGTGCCGACCGCCAGGACCAAAAGGCGATGCTAGATCGTTTCGATCTCAAGGCGCTTGTCTCCGGCCAGCTCCCGGTTGGCCGCCTCCAGCATTTCGCGGCCGGCGATAACGGCCACGGCACTCTGGTCCCGCTTGCCGACCAGCCAGGTCTCCGCCGCCCGTGCCAGGTCGGCCCGGGTGGCATTCAATATACTGCGGCGCAGATGGGCACGTTTTTCCGGATCAAGCCCCTGCAGCAGGTTGGCGAATTCATGGCCGCCGCGTCCGCCCGGTGACAGCGGCCGGTCCAGGTCGGCGAAGACCGACAGAACCGCTTCTTCCAGCTGCTGGTCGTCGAATCTGCCGGTCGCGGCCCACTCGATCGCCCGGTCGTAGACCTCCAGGGTCCGGACGATATGCGGATCGCGGTAGGAGAGCAGGGCGAAGGTGCCGCCTTCAATGTTGCAGCTGCACAAGCCGCCGTAGGCTCCCCCCTTTTCCCTGATTTCCCGGTGCAGGTAGCCGGACTTCAGCAACTTGGCCAGAAGCAGCAGCAAGGGCGCGTCCGCATGGTCGAAGGGGATGGTGGCAAAGCTCCGGGCGACGTAGGCCACGGGTACGCTGGTGGCCAGGCCGAAGCGGCCCGGTCGCGCCTGGAAGCTGTCTTCGGAGGGTGAGCTTTTGCCGTTTGTCGGGAAGCGGGCCATGAAGTCTTCCACCACGGGGGCCAGGGTGTCTAGGGCCTTCTCTTCGGCCACCAGTGCGGCGTTCAGGGCCCCGCCACTGGCAAGGCTTTCCAGGATTCGGGCCGAGAAGCGGCACCAGTCCGTCAGTTCCCGGTCATCCAGCGACTGCAGTTCGCGAACCCGGCGCAGCAGGCCGATGCCGTTCCAGGCTTCCCGGCGGGCCATGGCCGGGGTCAGTCGCGCGGCGGCGTAACGGGCGGCGTAGCTGTGACCGGAACCGGGAATGCTGTTTTCCAGTGAAGTTCGCAGCTGACCGAGTACGGTGCGGATACGTTCCAGGTCGCTGAAGTCGGGTTCCAGGGCCATGTCGGCCAGCAGTTCCGCCATCGGCTTGCCGTTGCGTACCAGGGACTTGCCACGGATGACCAGGTCACCCCGGAAGCGGGCGCTGTCCTCCGGGCGTTCGAGGATGTCCGTGCCCGCCTGCAGGCCGCCGGTGTAGCGTTCGGCCAGGGCGGCGTTCTCCAGGTAGCTGCGCCCGGCCGAGCCGATCAGTGGCAGCAGCGAGGCCTGGATGGCCAGGTCGCTTCGTTCGGACGCGGGCAGGCCAGCACAGTCGATACGGCCGATCAGGTAGGCGATGCCGTTGCTCGGTTGGGGAAAGAAGTGAAACCGCCCGGCATTCACCTCGATCTCTCTGGTCGGGATCACAATCTCGTCGACGCGGATGTCGCCGCGGGTCAGGCAGGGAAGGCAGCTCAGGTC
>RFIO01000553.1 GCA_003695205.1 Deltaproteobacteria bacterium | reverse complement strand
GCCCTGCAAGGTGCCGCGCCGGGTTTCAAATTGCACCTGGTCCCCGGCCTGCTTGCCCTTGCAGGCATCGATGGCCGCCTGCGGCGGACCCTGTCGACGTTGCCTGTCCATCGAGCCACCGGGGGCACAGGCCGCCAGCGGCAACAGGGCCAGCAGGGTTAGTAGCGCGGCGGTTTTTATCATCTGTTCGAGTTGCTGTTTCATCCAGAACATTCCTTTCCGTTGAGGAAAATTGACCTCCTGCCGGTATGTCCGGCAACTGACGGGAGGGAATGTAGGACATCTTTTCTAAAGCTGGGGTTAAGAGAGGGACGGGGGAGGTAAAGTTGTGTTAAGGGCGGACGTGAAATCTGTATCCAGCGCTTGTCGGCAATCTCGTTGGTTGGCGAATGTGGTAGAAAAAACTCCACCTCCAAGACTTAAGGCAATCTGGTTATTCGGTTCCCTCCAGTCGGAGAAAGATGTGCTCGCGCCCACCCTTTCCAGGGGCGCATGAACCCTTCCGTGGGGCTTGACTGTCGCCATCCGGGCGACAGTCACCCTGCCAGGGGTGCGCACGAACACATCTCCTCGTTTGCTGGAGCCAGGGAGATAACCACCTAAGGCAATTTGAGGATATTCATCATGTTCGAGATCGTCGAAAAACAAATCAACGTTGACCTGCCCCTGGGGCATCATCTCCACTGCATGATCGCCCAGATTCCCAACCACCTGGGGCTGACCGATTTCTCCTGCCGACTGGCCGATCCGCAGAAAAAATGGCAGGAGATCAAATCGATATTCGACCTGGTCGTGGCCGGGGAGGGGAACCTGCAGCAGTGCCATTTTCTTGCATTGCCGGAGGCCGCAATCTCCGGCGAGTATGTCGAAACGGCGCTGGCCTATATCGAAGAGAACTTCCGCCCCAACACGGTGACCTTCCTCGGGGTGGATCATGTTCCCCTCTCGACCTACCGCGATTTCCTCGCGCGCTACGCCGAGGACAACGCCGAGGCGCTGGCCTCGGTGGAAGAGGACCTCAAGCGCGGTCATATCGAGGATCTGCGGACCAACTGGAGCATCACCGCGGTCAAGGAGAGTGACGGGCGCTTCCGGGTGTTCATGCAGGCCAAGAGCCATCCCTTCGTCGGCGAGGAGCATCTCGACTCGCAGCACGATCTCTATCGCGGCAAGATTTTCCCGCTGTTCAACTGTCAGCCGAACTGCTTCAACTTCATGAGCCTGATCTGCCTCGACTATGTCTACCGCGACCTCTACCAGTCGAACATCAGCGCCATCATCGAAAAGGCCAACAAGCTGTTCTTCAACCGCCGGCAACGGCTCGACCTGCTGATTGTGCTGGAATGTAACCCCAAGCCCGAGCACAAGGCGTTTCGGGATGTGGTCAACGGTTTTTACGGCGAATATCTGGCCTACACGCCGGGGGTCAGGGATACCATCACGGTCTTCTGCAATACCTCGATCGAGACCAGCGGCCTGCCGAACAAGGAGGCGCTCAGCTTCGGTTACTCGTCGGTCGTCATCCATGAGAGCCACAAGTTGTCACAGCTCGACACCTCCGAGTACCAGGTCGACAACTTCGGCGGCCTGCCGGTCTGCCGGCTGCGCTTCGGCACCGCAACGCGGCTCTACTATTTCAACCTGCCGATCTTCCACGAGCTGGACCCCCGCACCACGCGCATCCCGCTGAAATTGCACGGGATCTTCGGGGTGAAAGACAAGAAGTGGCAGCGGCTGGAGGATTGAGAAGGGGTTTTTCGCGAGAATGGAAGCGCCCTAAGAAAGTTTATCTCTTCGGCAGCCGGTAACACGGGCAGCTAAGGTCTGCAGTCAGTGACTTCCTGGCGCCAATACATCGACCGGGTGTAATAACAAACCGCCACCTCTGATAGAGGTGCGTCGGTTCTATCTTTAAATCGGAAGGGCTACAGATGGCGATCGAAATCCATCCGCTGGTGCAGAATGCGAATGACGTCAATTCCGTCGTCGATCAGCTTGAAGAAAATGACATGCGAACCGGTTTTCTTCTTCCGGTAGCCGGCTCTCACATCACTGATATCGGTTGAAGCTGAATGGTCCCTGGCCAGTAACTGGATTTCATCCCACAATTCACGGACGTACTTTTCGGCCTGTTCGACGCCCCATTTTTCGAAGGTGTAGTCCCATATCCCGCTCAAATCCGACCTGGCCCTGGGAGAAAGAACCACCTTTCTCATAAGGAAAGGGACTTTTTCTTGTCGGCGATAAAGGCGTCAATATCGAGCCCTTCAGAAGGGCCGGAATTTTCCCCTTCGATCAGCGCCCGGCGCAATTCTTCCAGCTTCATGTGGTCATTGCGGATCAGATCACGCACGTAGTCAGAGGCGTTGGCATAGCGCCCGCTGCGCACGCACTCCTCGACCCAGGCCTTCATCTGATCCGGGAGTGAAATGTTCATCGTTGCCATGGCGGCCTCCTATGATAGGTGTCTTTCAGGCTATGGCAAAGATTGTCAATTGTCAAATTTTGTCGGAGCCGATTGGCCGGACTGGGTGATAGTTGAATCGCCTCTCAGGGGAAAGACTCCTCAAATACAACTTTGAGGCAATGTAGGATGCGACCAAGGTCTCAACCAGTGCCATTGGTAGAGCCACGAACACGGTGGTCCAACTCGCGAGGAACATATTGGCCGTCGCAGTCCAGTACAGCACGAAGACAAACGCCCAGGACATGAGCCCACTGATGGCGACAGCCTTGCCGTTGTTGCCGAAAACCTGCGCGCACAGCCAAAAGAGCAAAACGTATAAGACGGTAAGCAGCGTGTCCCAGAAGCCCCAGACCGCAAGAATTTGCGGATCCCAGATTTTGCCCATGTCGGGAATCACCGCTAAGTATTCCTGCATTTGCGGCCTGACATAGCCAAAGTAACGGACCAATTCTGCAATATTGACCCACAGGCTGGTGATCAGGGTGATGAGGATGAAGTCTTTTACGACAAATTTGTTATTCATGCTTTTTGATTCCTTCGAAATTGAACATATCGACATTTTCCGCAGCCGGTCCGGTTAACGTTCATCCTTAAGGACAGGAGCCTTTCCATAGGCGAAGGTCCCTTTGAAGTATTTCTGTTGAATCATTTCGGCTTCCTCTTCAGCCCAGGCTTCCAATCCGATGAGTTTGATTCGGCTGAGGTTGTAGAGCTTGGTATTGTGGGGGACACGATCCCCCCAATCCACGACCGGCATCAGGTATTCGCAAGGAAACTCATTGCACTCTGAGCAATTGTGCAGCCCTTTTTCATCGACACATTTTTGGGTGAGACAACCTTCTTCTCCTCCCAGTACGCAGGAGATAGAACAGCCGCGTTCACTCCTGCACCCGTCACAGGCGACATCCTTGGGGTCCATGCCCAACATGGCCGCTGTTTGCTGTGCCCGCTCTTCAGTGATGTTGTCTTTGAAGACTGCGCAAGTAAAACAAGCGAGGCCACATGGTGAGGTCAATTCTCTTAGCGACATGCATGTTCTCCTTTTGGTTTTTGCCGGACTAGCCAGACAGTTTTAATTCTGGAATGTATGTTCCCGAATGAGCAAAAAAAATTGCCGTCCTATTCTATGGTTAAGAAAAAATCGTATTGATGGTGCTGTCGGCCATTGCCTGCAAGGTGTTGGGCTCCATTGCGGTTCTCGCCGCGACATTGATCCCCATGACCACCGCAATCAACATGTGCGTTAACTCCTGAAGGTTCTTGTCTTCCCCAATCTCCCCACGGTCCTGGGCTTCTTTGAGCAGG
>RFIO01000552.1 GCA_003695205.1 Deltaproteobacteria bacterium | reverse complement strand
TTTCCGCCCACTCATCGTTGCCGGTTTCTTCGCTTGTGCGACGTAGCTTCCAGCTACGCCTCCGCGCTCAATCAGCCGGCGCCTTGATTGGACGAAAAACCCCTCGCCCTTGGTACGGGGAGGGGCAAAGTCAGAGCGTTTCGCTTGCAGGATTCAGAAAAATCGGCTCGTGCGGAGTCGCGGAAACGCAGAGAAAATCCTTTGCTCCCGGCAGATCGGCACAACAATCTTTCCCGACTCCCTACTCCTCTTCCGATTCCGGCGGTGTGGGGGCGACGTGTTCCGACTCGCGTCCCAGCCAGCGGATGAACATATCCTGGAGCTGACTCTGCTTGAACGGTTTGGTCAGGTAGTCATCCATGCCGGCGGTGCGGCACTGATCGCTGTCTCCCTTCAGCGCTTTGGCGGTCAGGGCGATAATGGGACGGGTAAAGCCTCGTCGGCGAAGGTGCCGGGTGGTTTCAAAGCCGTCCATAACCGGCATCTGGCAGTCCATGAAGACCAGGTCGAATTCGCCGCCGTCGGTCAGCAGCAGGGCGTCCTCGCCGTTCTGGGCGACCGTGACCCGACAGCCGTGGGCTTCGAGCATGATCTTGACCAGGTTCTGGGTTTGCAGGTTGTCTTCCACCAGGAGAACCCGGGCAGGGAACTGGGGGATGGCATTGAAATGGTTTTCCGCCGGATCGTCTGCCCCTTGCTCCGCCGGAAGAGTTGATTCGATCAGGTCGGCCAGCCGGCCGGTGGGCACAGGTTTGCGGACACCCGTCAGATGTTTCGGCAGATCGGCTTTCCGCCCGCCCTTGGGTCCGAAAAGGAGCAGAACACGGGTTGTTTCAAACTTTGGGTCGGTGCGAACGGTGTTGAGTAGCGATTCGATACCGTCGAGGCTGTCGGACACGAGCAGAATCCGGCAGGGGTCGCCGCGGTCGGCGGCCTGGTTGAGCTGCTCGACGGCAGATTCGCTATCGGGACAGATCGAGTGCCGCAGACCCATGGCTGCCAGCTGCTCTGTCATGGCGGCGGAGGATTTCTCGTCCGGCTCCACCAGCAGTGTGCGGACACCGACCAGGCGACTCGACCGGGCCAGAAGTCCCCGTTCGACATCGAGTCTGCCAAACGGCAGGGTGATGCGGAAACAGCTGCCCTTGCCCAATTCGCTGGTCAGTTCGATCGATCCGCCCATGCCATCGACCAGCTGGCGGACGATGGCGAGTCCCAGTCCCGTCCCTTCAAAGGAACGGGTGTTGGAATCGTCGACCTGGGTGAACGGTTCGAATATGGTTTGCCGGGCCTCGACAGGGATGCCAATGCCGGTGTCGGTGACGCTGAGGTCGAGCCAGAAGCGGTTGTCGCGCTCCTGGTGTCCCGGTTCGACCCGCACGACCACTTCTCCCGATGGCGTGAACTTGATGGCGTTACCGAGCAGGTTGAGGACTATCTGGCGCAGGCGCCCCGGGTCGGAGACCAGGCGGCCAGGCACCGAGCGATCGATGTGGCAGACCAGGTTCAGTCCCTTGCCGTGAGCTTTTTCAGCCAGCAGGGCGACGGCATCCTCGATGATGGCGCGCGGGTCGAGCTGTTCCTGGCTCAGCGAAATTCTGCCCGATTCGATGCGGGAGAAATCGAGCAGCTCGTCAAGAATTTTCAGCAGGGCTTCCGAGGAGCTGTGGATCGCCTTCGCCATGGAACGCTGTTGGTTGTCCAGTTCGCTGGAGAGGAGCAATTCGTTCATGCCGATGATGCCGACCATGGGTGTGCGGATTTCGTGGCTCATATTCGCCAGGAACTGGCTCTTGGCCCGGCTGGCGATTTCCGCCTTCTGGCGGGCCTTTTCCAGTTCGGAAATGGTGCGTTCGAGCCGTTGGTTGGTGTCTTCGAGCTCGGCAGTGCGCCGGGCGACCTCGGTTTCGAGGTGGTCGCGACTCTCTTTCAGCTGCCGGTCGCGCTCGGAGATCTGCGCCAGCATGTCGTTGAACCCGTGTACCAGCTGGGAAAATTCGTCGTCCGACTGTACTTCGGCCCGTTGAGAGTAATCCTTGTCGCTGCCGATGCGGTTCATGAGGCTCAGCAGCCCGTCCATCGGTCCCGTCAACCGGCCGACCAGGTGTCGTGACAGCCAGTAGGCGATCAGCAGGCCGAGAATGACCCCGGCGATGCTGGTGACGAGCAGGCGCACGAGGCTCTCGTAGTAGGGGAACATATCGGCCTTGAGCAGGACCGTGCCGATGCGTTCGTTGTCAAGCATGACCGGTTGCAGGATCTGCAGTTCCCTGCCGACCGTACGGCGGAATCCCGGACCGGTTCTCTGGTCGTCCGGCAGCCTCAGGGCAATTTCGACATTGCCTTTGTTTGTCGCGGTGTAGACGGCGACGCGGTTGCCGGATCGATCATAGATGGCGGCCGCGAGGATGAGAGGTTCGACGTTCAGGGGGGCCAGGTTCTCACGGGCGGCAGCCTCATCGAGAAAGGTCAGCGGCGCGCGGCTGCTGCCGGCGATGATCTCGGCCAGCAGCCGCACCTTGCCGATCATGGCGGCCTTTTTGTCGCCGATTTCGCGGATAGTCGACAGCAGGACCACCAGGGCGACACTGGCAATGCAGGCCGCCATGATAGACAGCATCAGCTTGCGTCGGAATTTTCCCCTTTGCTGCCGGGTCATTTCTGTTCCTCTTTCGGCATGATGACGTAGCGGGCAAGTTCCAGCAGGCGGGAACTGACCTTCATGCCATGTTGCCCGCATTCCTCGAGGTTGATGGCGAAGCGGATGTGCTGTTCGATGGTCATCAGTTCAATGGCCCCGCCTTCCTCCAGAAAACCTTTTTTGTCACTGACGGTCAGGACCGGCCTGCCTTCGAGCCCCCGCAGAATCCGCCTGACCTTCGGTCCCAGGGACGGGGAAAGGTAGAGGATGTGACAACGGGCGGCTTCCTTCAGGGTGGATATGCGCGCAAATCGCACCGGTACACCGGCAACGGTCTGGCTTGCAAGTGGTCCAAGAGCAGGGCCGAAGGGATTGTTCCCCATGATGCCGATGCGCAATTCCTGCCGCGCCAGCGGCGCAGCCGCGGCCGGCCATTCGACAAATCGGCCGAAGTTGACCAAAAAGGCGGCCTTGACTTCCGCTTCGCTGTAGCCGGCCTGCCCGGGGGTGGTCGGCAGCAGAAGCAGGAACAGAAGCAGCAGGAATCTGGCGGCAGAAGCGAGCATGAACGCCTTCCGTGTCAGAAAGACCAGGAGAGTCGTGCCAGCAGGCTGCGGTCGATCTCAACCATACGGGCGTTGAGGGCGTCCGACAGGAACTCGGCATGGTGCGGCTTGAGCAGGTTGCGGCCGACCAGCTCCAGTTGCCAGTGGGGGTCGATCTGCCAGCCAACCCGGCTGTCCAGGGTCAGGTAGCCGTCAATACCGATGCTTTCAAGCCGGCTGACCGCCCGCAGCCACAGGTCCCATTCCCAGTCGCGGCCGAAGTCGATTTTCGAGCGCAGGGAGGCCTGGTGGTGCGGATTGGCCTCGGCGGCCGTAAGAAAGCCCTGGTAGTTGGAGTTCGGGTTAAGCTCTGCCAGAACATTCATCCAGGTGTAGGCCCCCTGCAGCTTCCACCAGGGGCGCGCCACCCAGTCGGCCGCCAGTTCCAGCCCGAAGGTGCGCGCGTCGAGCTGGTTGCCGCCGTAAATAGGGATCAGCCAGCGGTCGCCTTCGTTGATGGGGGCACCGAAATCGGCGTTGCGCAGATCGTGATAGCGGCTGTGGAACAGTACCGCCTCCAGGTAGAGGTCGGCGCGCGGCTGGCAACGGCCTCCCAGTTCAAAGGTCCAGGCTTTTTCGGTCGTGAAGTCGGACTGTCCGATCAGCGAGAACTGGGCGACAGATGGGGCCCCCAGGCTGTTCCAGGGGGGTGGCAGCAGGGCGGTGGGAACCACCGCCTGGCGCAGGTCGATGGCGGTGTCGGCCCTGCTGGGGGTGCGCACCGAGCGGCTGGCGGCCAGCCAGAAGCTGAAAAATGGCCGGGGGGTGTAGAGCAGTCTCAGGGTTGGCTGCCATTCGATGTCACTGAAGTCATTGTGTTCGACCTGGGTGCCGGCAATCAGATTCAGCCGGTCGGCAACCAGCTCGAACCGGTCGTGGATAAAGGCGGTCCACAGGTTCAGATTGTCACTGGCAGGGTCGAAGGAGATGATCGCGCCCTGCCGGGTATCGTCTCGGTAATGGCGGAAGCCGAGCCCCCAGACCAGCTGATGCCGGTCAAGGCTGAAGCGATGCTGCAGGTCGATATCGAAGGTCTGGCGGGTCTGGCCGGCACCGATATCCTGATTGCGGGCGCGGTCGTAGAATGCCTGCAGGGTAAGGTCCGATGTCGCCGAGAAAACCCGTTGCCAGCGGCCGAGCAGGTGCCCGCCCGTCAATTCGGTGTCGTCGGTCAGGGTGGTGCCGTAGGGGGGAGTCAGGGTCCCGATCTCAAAGGTTTCGCCGGCATCGCCTCGATAGATATCACCTTCGAGCATAAAGCGGTCTTTCAGGTCGATGTCGTGGTCGAGGCGAAAGCCGACTCTCACCTGCCGCCAGTCATCGGAATCGTCCTGCCCCGAGGGGAGGGTTCCGCTGTCGCGCGCGAAGGCCTTGGCGAACAGCCGCAGGAAGGTCCCTTCACCCAGCTGCAGCCCCTGGCGGGCCTGCAGCGCGTACGGTTCCTCGGTGCCGGCGGCGGCAGTCACCAGGGTGCCGAGGGTGTGTGCGGCGTTTTTGGTGATGATGTTGATAACGCCATTCACGGCATTGGCGCCCCACAGTGCGGCACCTGGCCCGCGGATGACCTCGATGCGTTCGATGTCCTCAAGCAGCAGGTCCTTGGTATTCCAGTAGACGCCGGAGAAGAGGTGGTTGTAGAGGGTTCGTCCGTCCTGCAGCACCAGCAGCTTGCTGGCGTAGCGGCTGTTGAGGCCGCGCGCGGTGACCGCCCAGACGTTGGCGTTGATGCTGGCGACCTGCAGGCCCGGAACCATGCGCAGCAGGTCGGGAATGGTTTCGGCTCCGCTGCGGCGGATGTCTTCGGCGGTGATGACGAAGACCGCTGCGGCGGTATCGTAGAGCCCCTGTGGCTGACGGGCTGCGGTGGTGACCTCGAGCTGCATCAGCTGTTCGAGGTCGAGACTGGCGGGGCCGCCAGCGGCCTTCAGCGGTGACGGCGACAGCAGTCCCAGAAAAATGAGCAGGCTCGCGAGCAGGCAGCGAGTTTGGGACCGGGCAATACCCTTCATGGCACCCTCCCTGACAACATGGAGCCGATCCGGCTCGACAACAGTGTCCGGTACGGAGGGCGGGCTGCCCTGGTGCGGGAAAACTGAGTGAAACGGGCCCCCTCCGTTTGGCGCCGAATCAATCGGTTCGGATCGCCAACCCGGAATTGAACCAGTTTAATCGCGCCGGGGCGGCAGGTCAAATGGTTTGCCGGCGAAAACGGTGGGTCAGTCTTTCTTGCCGGGAGGCGAGGACGATGAGACGAGGCTCGCGAGGGCTTCTTCCTCCAGGGCGATGCGCTGGCGCAACACCACAAGGTTGGCGAGACCGAAAAGCAGCAGGGTCAGCGGCGCGCGCAGCAGAAGGGGAACAATGGCGAATTCGAGGGTGATGACCAGGTAGTTTGGGTGCCTCAGGAACCGGTAGGGACCGGTGTGGACCAGCCTGGTGCCGGGCAGGATCATGATGCGCGTGGTCCAGAGTCGACCCAGGGAGGCGATGACCCAGTAGCGCATCCCCTGCACCAGCAACCAGAGTCCGAGCATGGACCAGGTCAGCAGGTCGGCGGGAATCCTGAACGGCCAGGCTTCCAGCAGCAGAACCAGGTAGAACCCGGCGTGCAGCGCGACCATCCAGCGGTAGCTGTCAGGGGCGATTTCGCGACCGCCCTGTCGAGCCATGGCGGCCCTGTTGCGCGCGCAGAGACAGAGTTCAGCCAGACGCTGAACCAAAAGAAGGAGGTAGAACCAGAGGAAGGAAAAAAGATGGTCAGGCATGAAGTAAAACGGGCCCGCGGGGATGTCCGCTCTCCGCGGGCCCGTGTGGGGGTCCGTTATTCCGCCTTGACCTCGGCGTCTTCGATGATCAGGGCGTACTTGTAGCCGTAGCCGAAATCCTTGTCGGCGACCAGGGTGCCGGAAACCACCACGGTGTCACCGACCTTGGCGGTCGCGGCGGTGGTAACGGTCAGGTCATTGGTCCCGTCGGCGCCGGTGCCGTCCTGGATATGCAGCCAGTTCTTGCCCATGATGTTCTCATTCACCTTGACGACCTTGCCACGGACCGAAACCTTCTTGCCGTTGAGGCTGTCGGTCTGGCTGTAGAGCTGCTCGACGGTCTGGCCGCCCTCGACCGGGGTGATGCCGCTCAGGTCGACCTGGGGAGTGGCGGCAGGAGCGACCTGGGGATGGTCCTTGGGCATGCCCTGAGGGGCCGGAGCCGGCTGCTGTTCGCCACCGACCATGACGCCGTCAACGAAGTAGACGACCGGAAAATCACGATCGAGGGTTTTGCTATGGTAGTTTTCCATCGCCATCCCCTGGGGCACGACAACGGGATCGCCGACCTTGACATTGAACTTGGGCGCCGCGGCCCAGATCTTTTCGCTGCCGGTGTCGACCTGAACATAGG
>RFIO01000551.1 GCA_003695205.1 Deltaproteobacteria bacterium | reverse complement strand
GCCTGCTGGACACCAACGACAGAAGGACCAACCCGAAATGAGCGATGAGAAAAAGACGCCCCGCAAACCGCTGAACAAGCGCCGCCTGGCCAGCATCCTGTTGCTGGTCATGATTGTTGCCCTCGCCATCGGTCTGGCGCGATTCGTACGTCACCGTCTCGATTACGCCGTCACCAACGCTGTCTTCGTCGCCAGCGACAGCCTGACCGAGGTCGCCTTCGACCGTGTCAGCGGTCAGATCGCTGAACTTCTGGTTTCAGAGGGCGACCATGTTGCCGCCGGCCAGCCGCTGGCACAGCTCGACAACAGCCGCTACCGTCTCGAACGCGACAAGGCCGCTGCCAGTCTGCAAAAGGCCAAAGAGACGCTTGAGGCGCTGAAACTGACCCGCAAACGTCTGGCAGAAGAGTTGCCCCTGGCGACGGCCGCAGCCCACCGGGACGTGGTTCGGCTGCAGCGTGAAACGGAAGCAGCCCGCGCCGGCCGAACCGCGATAGAAAGCCGCCTGAAACAGGCTCGAAGAGACCTGCAGCGGTTCCGCAACCTGTTCGAGCAGAAGGTGGTGCCTCGCCAGCGCCTGGAACAACTCGAGGTCGAAGTCGACAGCCTGCAGGCGCAACTGGAGGCGCAGAGCCAAAAGATTTCCGCTCTTGAGGCGGCCCGGGACGCTGCCCGGGTGCAAAAACGCCTTGCCGCCAGCCGGGAAGACCAGCTTTTGGAACTCGACCGGAAGATCGCCGCCGCCGATTCCGAGGTGGCCAGGCTCGCCGCGCTGCTGGCCAAGGCGGAGAAGGATCTGGCCAGCACCCGACTGGTCAGCCCGGTCAGCGGCCGCATTGCCAAACGCTTTGTCGGCCCCGGCGCCAGCGTCAGTCCCGGCCGCCCGGTCTACGCCGTGGTTGACCCGGGCAACCTCTACATCATCGCCCTGCTCGAGGAGAACAAGCTCGAGGGGATCGGGCCGGGCTCCGAAGCGGTGATCCGCATCGACGCCTTTTCCGACCGAACCTGGCGGGGTGAAGTCGAACAGGTGCTTCCGGCCTCGGCGGCGACCTTCGCCCTGGCGCCACGCGACATCTCCGCCGGCGAGTTCACCAAGGTCGCCCAGCGCATCCCGGTACGCATCCGCATCACCGACGGCGACACGTCCCTGTTGCGGGTCGGTCTCGGCGGCGAGGTTGATATCCGCAGGCAAGACTGATGCAGACAGACACCCAGGATATTGCCGGCAGCATTTCTGTCGGTTATCGCACCCTGCTCACCGTGGTGGTGATGGTCGGCTCGTTCATGGCCATCCTCGACACCACCGTGGTTGACGTCATCGTTCCCAAGATGATGGGGCCGCTGGCG
>RFIO01000550.1 GCA_003695205.1 Deltaproteobacteria bacterium | reverse complement strand
GGCGAGGCTGGCGGTCATGTCGTCGAAGGGCATGCCGTTCTGGACCATGTCGGGCAGTTTGAAGGAGAAGAGCTGGGAGACGTTGAGCAGCGAGAAGATCTTCGCCAGCACGGTGAAGCGGTTGAGGACCCCCTTGCGGATCTCGAGGTGGGCGCCGCCGTCGACCGTTTTCAGGAAGGCGCCGGTTTCCCCTTCGAGGAAGAAGTCGCCGCGCAGGGTGCCGTCGACAATACTCTTCTGTTGCAGCAGTTCCCGGTGGATGGCCGCCGCCGGGAAGTCCTCCAGGTGGCCGGTCACCCGCAGGCGCCCGGGGCCGTGGCCGCGGTTGTCGGCCAAAACCTGACCGGTGCCCTGACCGGTGCCGGCCCGGAAGTGCAGGGGGAAGACACCGAGGCGCCCGGTTCCGTCACTGGTGATGGTGGCGGTGGCGTGGTCGAAGTTGAATCGGCCGATGCGGCCGCGGTCTGTTTCCGCCGACACGACCACCTTCGTCCCGGGACGCTTGGCGCGGCCACCGGAGGTCTTGCGGTTCGCTTTTTGAGGGCCCCTGGTCCACAAGGCGATGACCTCGTCGACATTGGCGTAGCTCGCCCTCGCATCCAGATCGACACGCGGCTGGCGCCACCCGCTCATCGCGCCGGTGACGACGCATTCGGTGCCGCCATCCAGATGCACCTCAACCCGGTCGAAGCGGATGCCCATGCCGTCGATGGTAATGCGGCCGTCCAGGTTGTTCAGGTAGTTGTCGGGGTTGTGGAAGACCAGCTCGCTGGTCCTAACCTTTTTGCCGCGCAGATGCAGTTTCAGCGCCGGGGTGTCGAAGCTCTTCATGCCGGTGCTGATGGTGACCGGCGAGGTGCCGAGCCGGGCGGTCAGCGGCAGGGATTCAAAGCCGCGCCCCTTGAAAAGCACCTGGCCGCGGATATCGGAAAGATCGGCCACAACTTTGGTGAGATGGACGCCGGCTCCATGCAGGCTGATCCTGCCGCGGATGTTCAGGGGCGCATCGGTCGATTTGACCAGTTGCAGGTCGACACCCGCCCGCCCGCGTATTGCGTGCCGGACCAGATGCCGCCCCGAAGCCAGACGGGCGAGATCGAGGTTGCGACCTTTGATGTTCAGTCGCGCCTCGCCGTCGGGGCGAATCCGCCCGCTGATCTCTGTGTCGTTGTCTGCCAAAATCAGACGGCTGTCTGCCAGTTGCCAGCCGCCTTCGTCATGACGGACTTGCCCGGACAGCCGCGCCGCTTCGTCCTCGGCCTTGTCAAACCAGCCGTCCAGGTCGATGCGCGCGGCCGTCAGGTCGGCCTCGAAACCGATGGTCGGCGAGGCAAGGCTTCCCGTCAGTTTCAGCCGGGCCGGAACCGAACCGGCAAGTGCCAGGTTTTCGGGAAGCCTGACCAGTTCGCCCGCCCGCTCGAGGGGGAGGTCCAGGTCGGCTTCGAGTTGCAGCTGAGCCCCTTCCGGCGCCAGTTTCAGGC
>RFIO01000549.1 GCA_003695205.1 Deltaproteobacteria bacterium | reverse complement strand
GGCAGAACATAGATTTCCGTGTCCCAGAAGTAGTGCCCCTCGTAGGTCTGCCCCGTCAGCCCCTTGGCCGGGATGCCGGTCCCTTCGGCCCGGGCCGAGGCCTGCAGAATCTGGAACAGGTTCCAGCGCAGCGCCTGCTGCAGTTCGCCGGCCGGCCGCTTGTGCAGAGCAGGATCCCCTTCGACCTCGACATCGCTGCGCGACCAGAAATCATCAAGGTATTCGCGCTGCGCCTGCAGCAGGGCATCGAAGCCGTCGCGCGTGCAGCGGTCCAAAGTGCGCTCACTGCGTTCAGCGAGTTCCGTGCATGGGGCGCTGCGCGAGCTGTGGTAACTGATGAATTTGATGAGTTGAATCGGCTTGCCGGGGCGGGCGTCGACGCTGAAGACCACCTTGCTGCCGTCCTCGAAGTCCTCGGTTCGCACCTCATAGGGGCAGTCGGTACTGATGCGGTGGTCGACACCGCAGGCGACGGTCATGCCACTTCGGGCGACCTTGTGAGCCAGCAGCAGCCGCAGGTCACGCCGGGTGTGAACCTGCGGAACCAGGACCCGGTGATTGAACCCCCGGGCCTGGCGCGGATCTTCTTCACCGACCTGGTTGGCCTGGTTGCCAAGGACCTTGGAGGAGATCACCACGGGCGCTTCGGCGTTGAGTACCGTCACCTGGTAGGAGATGGCTGCCACGTGCCGGTGGCGCAGCGATACGAGGCGCCGGCTCTCGATCAGCACCCGCTTGCCCGAGGCGGTCTCCCACAGGACTTCACGGTCGAGGGTACCGGCGCGCATGTCGAGCACCCGCTCGTAGAGTTGCAGACTGGCCGTGGGCAGATAGAAGGGCTCATCGTCAACATAGAGCTTGATCTGCTTGGCGTCGGTGACATTGAGCATGGTCTGGCCGGTCTTGGCGAACCCGTAGGCCTTTTCGCCATAAACAATCGGCCAGGTTTCGTGCAGACCGTTGATGAAGGTGCCGTTCTGGAAGGCCGGACGTCCCTCCTCATGGTTGCCGCGCATGCCGACATAGCCGTTGCCAATGGCGAAGATGGTCTCCGTCTGGGCCAGAAACGGCTCGTAGTATGCCGTTTCGATGATCTTCCACTCGTTGATCGGATAGAGGTGCTGCGGCGGATTGAGGGTCTCGTGGCGGATCATGCCGCTCCCTCCCCGCCCGCGGGCGGCACCAGGACGCCCAAATCCTCGACCACCAGGTCGGCACCTGCCTCGGACAGGCGCTCGGCATCGCCGTGCCGGTCGACACCGATCACCAGACCGAAACCACCGGCGCGTCCGGCTTCGATCCCGGGGATGGCATCCTCAATCACGACCGCCTCGGGCGGCGCGATTCCCAGGCGTTCGGCCGCGGCCAGGTAGGTGTCCGGAGCCGGCTTGCCCGGCAGGCCCAGCTCGGCGGCAACATGGCCGTCGATCCGCTCGTCGAACAGGTCATCGATCCCCGCGGCGCGCAGCACAGCAGGGCAGTTCTTGCTCGCCGAAACCACCGCGGTGGCGATGCCTTCTGCGCGCAACCAGCGTACCAGCGCCACCGACCCCTCGAAGACATCGACCCGTTCCGAGGCGAGGATCTCGCTCACCATGGCATCCTTTCGGTTGCCAAGGCCACAGATGGTCTCGGTTTCGGGCGAATCATCCGGACTGCCCTCGGGCAGCTCTATACCACGCGAGGCCAGAAAGGAGCGGACCCCGTCGTAACGCAGACGGCCGTCGACGTACTCATGGTAGTCGCGCGCGGTATCGAAGGGTTCGAAGGATGTGTTTTCCAGCGCCGCGCGACGCTTGAGAAAAGCGTCGAACATGCGTTTCCAGCAGATGGCGTGAATCTTGGCGGTGGCGGTGAGTACACCGTCGAGGTCGAAGAGGACCGCCCTGTAGGCGGTCCATGTCACAGTGGGTACGGTCATGACAACCTGCCTCCCGTCAGGCCGGATACGAATTATTTCAATGTCTTGTCGAGCATATCAGAACAGAAGCCGGAAACAAGGGGCGCCGGCCTTGAAATCCGTGACACCCCGCCGGAACGACCGGGAATAACAATCTTTTCGACTCAAAACCTGCTATCATTAACAGCTGACAGCCAACCGCCACCAACATGAGGACCTACTGTTCCTGGCAGATTCGTGACCGACAGCATCATTCAGGACCTGCGCCACTTCCGGCGCTTCGACGATCGCGACTATCGCGGCATCGCGAAGGTGCGCGTTCGCCGTTTCATCCCTCTGCTCTGCGTCGCCCTGCACGACGGTCATGACTTTCCCGCCGGACTTGAGGCGGCCTGCCTGCTGACCGAACGTGACCGCCTTTTCGAGGAGGACCCGCACACCGCCCGCCTGGTCGAGCCCCTGCCCATCCTTCTGGCCGGCAGGGAGTCGCGCTACTACTACGATTTGAACCGCTCGGTGGCCGAGGCTTTCCCGCGCATCGCCTTCGGTCGCCAGGTCTGGGCCGGAGATGGCCACCCGGACATTCCCCGTGCACTGAGGCGCCACCGGGCTTTCTACCGGCTGGCCGGTACCCTGCTGACCCTGCTGACCCGCCGCTTCGGCCACTGCCTGGTCATCGACCTGCACTCCTACAACGCCAGCAAGCACGACCGGCCCACGCCGCTGTTCAATCTCGGCACCGCCGCCCTCGACATTCCGAGCCACCGAGGCCTGCTCGACCGGGCACTGCAGGAGCTGTCCCGTATCCGGATTCCGGGCCTTGAAACCACTGTAGCGGAAAACGATGTCTTCCAGGGGCGTGGCCATTTCGTCAACTGGGTCAGCCGCTGTTTCCCCTGCGCCCTGCCGCTATGCCTCGAGGTGCGCAAGAGCTATTGCGATGAACAGACCGGCGAGCCGATTCCGGAAATCTTCGGAGCCTTGATCGAACAGCTGCCCGCCTCCCTGCACCGCGTCTACCGCGCCTACCTGGCCACCCGGCCGCAGCAGGACACCTCAGCATGAGTCCGGTGCTGCGCAGACTGCAGATTCAACCCGGCGAAGCCGGGCCCTTCGGCTGGAGCGCCCTGGTGCTGCTGCTGGTCAACCTCGCCAGCTTCATCTTCAACAACTACGGTGAAACCACCTTTCTGAAGCGTTTCGGGGTCGAATACCTGCCGCTGATCACCGCCGTCAATGCGGTTGTCACCTTTTTCCTGCTCAGCCTCTTTGCCGGC
>RFIO01000548.1 GCA_003695205.1 Deltaproteobacteria bacterium | reverse complement strand
GGCTGCAGCAGGCCTACAAGCAGGCCTGGGCCCTGTCGCCCTACCAGGTCAGGGGCCTGGATCTTGAAACGACCATCGAGGTGGTTTACGACGCCCGCGGCTTTCTGCGTGATTACACGGTGAAACAGGAATCGGGTGACCGGCTGTTCGACAGCTCGGTGACCCGGGCGATTCGCAGTGTCGACCGGCTCGAGCCGCCACCGGGACACGAGATTCGCGAAACCATTGTCTTCAACCTGAAGGAACTGCAACGGTGAAAACGATCTGCCGGTTCTGTCTTCTGCTCATTCTCCTGCTCTGGGCCCTGCCGGTTCGGGCCGAAATCGAAATCAGCGCTCCCGGACAGCAGGAGATTCCCCTGGCGCTGGTGCCGTTTCTGGCGCTGGACGGTACGGCCAACGCCAACCTGATCGCCGAATTCAACCAGGTGCTGGAGAATGACCTGGTCTTCTCCGGCCTGTTCCGCCTGATCGACCGGCGCGCCTTCCTTGCCGATGCCGGCCGCCCGGGGCTTCTGTCCATCGATGTCGATTTCGCCGAGTGGCGCCTGCTCGGCGCCGAGATGCTGATCAAGGGGGGGTACCGGGTGGTTGGCGAGCAGCTGGTCATCGAGGCGCGCCTGTTTGACGTGCGTGCCCGGCGCCTGCTCGACGGTCGCCGCTACGTCGGCCGGGTGCAGGACGCGCGGCGCATGGCCCACACCTTTGCCGACCAGGTACTCAAGGTGCTGACCGGGGATGTCGGACCTTTCACCACGCGCATCGCCTTTGTCAGCGATGCCACCGGGCGCAAGGAACTCTACCTGATGGATGTCGACGGCCACAATCCAATCCGGATGACCAACCACCGCTCCATCGTTCTCAACCCGGACTTTTCCGCCGACGGTCGTCGTATCCTCTTTACCAGCTACCGGGACGGCAACACCAACCTCTATGTCAAGGATATCTATTCCGGCAGGGAGCTGCGCGTCTCCAGCCGCAAGGGGCTCAATGTCGGCGGCCGTTTCAGTCCGGTCGATGATCGCATCGCCCTGACCCTTTCCAAGGACGGCGATCCGGAAATCTATCTGCTCGACAGTTCCGGCAAGATACGGCAGCGCCTGACCCGGCACTGGGGTATCGATATCGACCCGAGCTGGGCGCCCGACGGTCGCAGCCTGGCCTTTGTCTCCAACCGGCGAGGCAACCCGCACATCTTTGTGCTTGAGCCGGGGGACAAGGCGCGGCGCCTGACCCTGGAAGGGAAGTACAACGCCACCCCGGCCTGGTCACCGAAGGGGGACCGCATCGCCTTTACCCGCAAACAGGACGGCCGGTTCGATATCTACACCATCCGTCCGGACGGCAGCGACGAGCGTCGCCTCACTTTCGGCCCCGGCAACAAGGAGCATCCGCGCTGGAGCCCCGATGGCCGCTACCTGGTCTATTCGTCCGATGCTTCCGGGCGCAAGGAGATCCTGCTGATGCGGGCTGACGGCACCGGGACCTGGAACATCACCCCGAAGACCGGGAATTGCAACCACCCGGCCTGGTCACCGCGCTACTGACGGGCCTTGCGGGGCGGAATTCCTTGTCTTTTCGCGGTCGTTCTGTATAATCGAGCTGTTTTAGTTTCTGTGGAGTTGAAAGACCTATTTTCATAGTCGTTCGAAAGGAGTGGAACACCATGAGGAAAGTTGTCGTTTTGCAGTGGATTGCCATGGTCGCGCTGTGTTCCCTGTTGGTTGTCGGTTGCGCCAAGAAACCGGCGGTCTCCGAGAGCGCTGCCCAGCAGCCGGTTCAGGAAACCCAGGTCGCCAGTGAACAGCCGAGCGGCGTTGCCGGCCAGCAGGTGACCGAAAGCTCCGTTCAGGACCAGGTGCCGGCCGACCTGGAGGCCGTTGCCCGCCAGCTGCAGCGGATTCATTTCGACTTTGACCAGTTTACTCTTTCGCCCGAAGCGCGCGACATTC
>RFIO01000547.1 GCA_003695205.1 Deltaproteobacteria bacterium | reverse complement strand
GATCGCCCCTGCTTCTTTCTGGTCCGAAATACCCCGGGGGAGTCCGCCCGCAGGGCGGACGGGGGCAGCGCCCCCACCTGCCAAGGGTCATGAAACGAAACCCCCGCCGCATATCCTGCGACGGGGGCAACCTTCTAGAACGGAAAGCCGGCTCAGGCCTGTTTCTTGCCCTTGTGCGGGGCCCACAGGCGCTTGTTGGTCAGATACAGCAAAACCGTCAGCACGGTCAGCATCAGCACACCGACGAACCCTGCCTTCTTGCGGTCCATCATCTTCGGCTCGGCCGTCCACATCAGAAAGGCGGCAACGTCCTTGGCTTCGGCCTCCAGCTCGTTCGAGCTGCCATCGGCGAATTCCACGTCCTCGCCCGCCAGCGGCGGCGGCATGGCGATCCAGCCGGTGGAAAATGCGGTATTTTCATAGAAGGTGGTTCCCGCCACGTCCTTCGTTTCGCCGGTATAGCCGGTCAGGATCGAATAGATATGCTCCGGTCCCCCCAGGCCCCGCAGGATCTGGTTGACGAGCAGACCCTTGGGACCGGAAAAGCCCTTGCGCGCCTTGGCCATCAGGCTCAGGTCGGGAGCGTTGTCCAGCGACGAGGGCGGGAAGTGATCCGAAGGCTTGGCCGGGCGCGTGTCGTCCAGTTCCGGGTCATAGACCTCGAACTGTTCGGCATAGGCGCGCACCTGCTCCTCGGTCAGGCCGGGGCCGCCTTCGTCGGCTAGCGTGCGGATCGGCACGTATTTCAGCCCGTGGCAGGACGCGCAGACCTCGGTATAGATCTGCAGGCCCCGTTGCAGCTGGTGCTGGTCATAGGTGCCGAACGGTCCCTCGAAGGAAAAGGCCACGTCTTCGGTGTGGCCGCCTTCGCTGGCCACCGCCGCTGGCCCGGTCAGGGCCAGCGCGGCAGCGGCGGTAAGTGCGAGTTTCCTGATCATCTCGAAACGTGTCCTTTCCATCACTCGGCCGGCGTCTTGCTGGCGTAGTGAGCGTTGAAGTCCTCTTCGATGGTGGCGGGCCTCTCGGTTGGCTTCTCGATCACGCCCAGGATCGGCAGGATCACCAGGAAATAGGCGAACCAGTAGGCCGCGCCGATCAGCGACAGCACCGGGGCGATGCCCTCGGGCGGCTGGCTGCCGCACCACATCAGCACGATGAAGTCGATGATCAGCAGGTAGAACCACCACTTGAACATCGGACGGTACTTGCCCGACCGCACGCTCGAAGTGTCCAGCCAGGGCGCCAGCGCCATGGCCAGGATCGCGCCGAACATCGCCAGAACGCCGAAGAACTTGGCATTGATGATGCCGCCCGTGATCCAGCTGGCCAGCTGCACGACCCAGACGTCGTTGGTGAAGGCCCTGAGGATCGCGTAGAAGGGCAGGAAATACCACTC
>RFIO01000546.1 GCA_003695205.1 Deltaproteobacteria bacterium | reverse complement strand
CGCCCACTCGGCCATCATCATGAGCACCGAGGGGGTCTTCGCCGCCCTCGGCGGCTGGTGGCTGCTGGGCGAGATTCTCTCCCTGCGCGGCCTGTTCGGTTGCGCCCTGATGCTCGCCGGCATGATCGTCTCGGAGTTGTCGGTCTTCTTCGGCCAGAAAAAAACGGCTCCTGCTCCCGCCTTGAGCCCGGCCAAGGACTGATTCCTGCCAGCTGTGCCGGTCGATAAAGCGTTCAACTGACATTGGTGTCTTTTCGGTTTCATTGTGGCCCCGCGCAGAGACGGGAAGGCGCAGAGAAAATCAGGAACGGGTATATCCGCAGATTACGCAGATTGTGCAGATTTGAAAATAAACCACCGCAACCTGAAAAGCCTTTGCCTGGGTATCAATCTGCGAAAACCTATGAAATCTGCGGATACAAAAGATCCTTGGCCCTTCTTGGCGCTTTTCGGCAGTCTCCCGTCGAGGGGCAGTAGAGTGACCTTGACGGCAAAGAAAGAATTCCCCCGCTGCGGCTGCTGGTCGCCCTGTCCAGTTTGGCCTGGCTTCCGGTCGTTCCCCCGCTCCTCGGGGCGATCCACGCCGGATTTGTGCGCCGTCGAAGCGCCCGTGCGATCAGTTCGGCTCGCCTGAGCCTGCCTGTTCCGGAAATTCCTCCCACTGCTCGCCGCGGCCCAGCAGGCGGATGAAATCCTCGAGGATGACGTAACCGGCCGGGACCAGCAGCAGGCTCAGGAAGGTGCCGAAGAGAATGCCGAAGCCGAGGGAGACCGCCATCGGAATCAGAAACTGCGCCTGGGTGCTGGTTTCGAGCAGCAGAGGCAGAAGGCCCATGAAGGTGGTCAGGGAGGTCAGCAGGATGGGGCGGAAGCGGGCCACCCCGGCGGAGCGCACCGCTTCGATCAGCGGAACACCTTCGCGCCGGCGGCGATTGATGAAGTCGACCAGCACCAGGCTGTCATTGATGACCACGCCCGACAGGGCAAGGATGCCGAGCAGACTCATGAAGCTGAATTGCATGCCCAGCAGCATGTGGCCGAGGATGGCGCCGCCGATGCTGTAGGGGATGACCAGCATGACCATCAGCGGTTGCAGGTAGGAACGGAAGGGGATGGCCAGCAGGGCATAGACGGTGAAGAGGACGAACAGCACTCCGTAGAAGAGGCTGCCCAGCGATTCGCGCTGTTCGCGCAGTTCCCCCTCCAGGGAATAGCGGATGCCCGGATGGTCCGCCACGACCTTGTCGAGGTAGACGCGCAGCTCCTCTCCGATGCGGTTGAGATCAACCCGGTCCTTGTCGATGTCGGCGGTCACGTCGACCGCCCGGTGGCGGTCGACCCGGCGGATGCTGGAGTAGCCGCGGGTGAACTTCAGTTCGGCCACCTGCGCCAACGGCACCCGCTGTCCACCCGGCGTCCGGACCAGCATACGCTCCAGGGTGGCGAGCCGGCCGCGCTCGGCGCGCGGGTAGCGCACCATGATGGCGACATCGTCCCGGCCTCGCTGCAGCCGCTGTGCCTCGATACCGTGGAAGGCGCCGCGCAGCTGGCGACCGAGGTCGGTGGCGGTCAGGCCGAGGGCTTCGGCGCCCGGCTTCAGGCGCACGCGGATCTCCTGCTTGCCGTCATCGAAACTGTCGAGCACATCGAAGACTCCCTGGTAGCCCGCCAGACGTTCCTTGAGCTGGGCAACCACCTGGCGCAGGCCCTCGTCGTCCGAGCCGCGCAGCTGGATATCAAGGGGATCGCTGCTGCGGCCGATCTCCGCCCGAAAGGT
>RFIO01000545.1 GCA_003695205.1 Deltaproteobacteria bacterium | reverse complement strand
CCCTGCTGGTCCCTGATGCGGAGAGTACCGATCGGATCGCCGACGTCGCCTCGGAGGTGCTGCGCAGCCTGAAGGAACCGTTCCCCTTTGTCGAACACGGCCTGCACCTGAGCGCCTCGATCGGCATTGCCATCTGGCCGGCCGATGGCCACGACGGCATGGCCCTGCTGAAAAGTGCCGATATCGCTCGCAGTCGGGCGAAGGAGGTCGGCGGCAACTGTTACCAGTTTTTCGCCTCAACCATGGGGGAAAGCTACCTGCAGTCGCTGGTGCTCGAAAATCGTCTGCACCGGGCCCTCGAAAAAGGGGAGCTGGGTGTCAGGTACCAGCCTCTGCTCGATCTGCACTCCGGGGCCATCGCCGGAGCTGAGGCCCTGATCTGCTGGCAGAGCCAGGACGGGGAGGCTGTCTCACCGGCGCATTTCATCCCCCTGGCTGAAGAGACGGGTCTGATCGAACCGATCGGGGAATGGGTGCTGCACCAGACCTGCAGCCAGAATGCCGCCTGGCAGCAGCGGCAGCTGCCGCCGATCCGTGTGGCGGTCAATGTATCTGCGCGTCAGTTCCACCGGTCAGATTTTACCGATGTTGTTGCAAAAACCCTGCAACAGACGGGCCTCGCGCCAAGGTGGTTGGCCCTGGAAGTAACCGAAACCGCCCTTATGCGCGACATTGAACAGGCCCGGGCGACGCTCGCAACCCTGAAGCGGCTCGGCGTTTCCATCGTCATCGACGATTTCGGAACCGGGCATTCCAGTCTCAGTTACCTGAAGCAGCTGCCGGTCGACGTTCTCAAGATCGACCAGTCCTTTGTCGAGGGAGTGCCCAGATCAAGCGAAGACTCGGCCCTGACCGGCGCCATCATTGCCATGGGGCACGCCCTTGGTCTCGGTATCGTGGCCGAAGGAGTGGAAAGACTGGAGCAGAAGGAGTTTCTGCATCAGAAAGGATGCGATCGCATCCAGGGGTATCTCTACCATCCGCCGCTGCGACCTGAACAGCTGGCGACCCTGCTGCTCGAGCACAAGTTGCGCACCACCGTCATCGGCTGATGTGATCTGGCCGTTCAGTGTCAGGGAAGTTGAATGACAGGATCTTCAGCCGGGCGATAGAGAAGGAGAGTTTTGCCCAGGACTTGCGCAACGGCCGCCCCGCAGTTGCGCGACAGCGTGTCGGCCACCTCGTGGCGGTCGAGGTCACAGCCTTCCTGCAGTTTCACCTTGATCAGTTCGTGGGCGGCCAGGGCCTCGTCGACGGCGCGGATCAGTGCCGGACTGACCTCGCCGCGCCCCACCATCACCACCGCCTGGAGATGATGACCCAACCCTCGCAGGTAACGTTTCTGCTTGCCGGTCAATTCAATCATGGATGCCCGCCTCCTGAACGGGGTGGGCATTATAGCCCAACGGCGGCTTCAGGCAAGCGCAAAGAACCGCCAGGGTCCGCACTTCATTCTGTCCGCCGTTCGGCGTACAATGGTTTTTGTCATGCTGAGAATCGGTTCCATACTGCTGGCGCTGCTGACCCTGAGCGGATGCAGTGACCTCGGCTTCTATGCCCAGGGGGTTGTCGGACAGTGCCGGTTACTGCTGGCGCGCCGGGATATTCCAGGTCTTCTGGCCCGCGAGGACCTTGCGCCGGAGGTGCGCCGGAAGCTCGAAACGGTCCAGGAAATGCGCCGGTTTGCCGTCGAGGAACTGAAGCTTCCCGACGACAACTGCTATTCCAGCTATGTTGAACTTGATCGCCCCTATGTCGTCTGGAACCTGGTCGCGGCTCCCGAGTTTTCCCTGCAACCCAAAACCTGGTGCTATCCGCTGGTCGGATGCGTTCCCTACAGAGGCTGGTTCTCGCGGGAAAGAGCTGAAGCACAGGCAGACAGATTGCGGCGGGAGGGTTACGACGTTCTGGTCTACGGGGTCGACGCCTATTCGAGCATCGGCTGGTTCGACGACCCGGTTTTGAGCACTTTCCTGCGTCGGGACGATACCGGACTGGCGGCCCTGTTGTTCCACGAATGGGCCCATCGCGTTGTCTACCTGGCCGGCGATGCCGCCTTCAGTGAATCCTTTGCTCGCGCCGTGGAGATCGAGGGCGTCAACCGCTGGCTGAAACAGTACGGGGATGAGGGTTCCCGGGCCAGATGGCTCAGGCAGCAGCAGTTCAGAAAGGGACTTGACCGGATCGCGGGTGAAGTACGCACTGAACTGGAACAATTGTACGCCCGTGGATTGGCTTCCGGGATCGTGGCGGTACGGAAAAAGGCCCTCCTGGACAGGTTCTCCTCCCAGGCCCTCTCTCTGGCAGACCGTTTCGGCGTCCGCCCGGCGGCCTGGCTGAGGCCCGACAGGATCAACAATGCCGCCCTGGTCCTGTTCGGCACCTACCAGGATCAGGTGCCGGCCTTCACGGCACTTTTGCGATCCCTCGACGGAGACCTTGCCTCCTTCTATCGCCAGGTCAACGCCATTGCCAGGCAACCGGAACCGGAACGCCGGGCGACCATGTCCCACTGGGCGCGTATCGCCGAGAAGTCGGCCGGGCTTGCCGATATGGCCCCGACGTCAAGAACCGAAGCTGACCGTCCGGCCAGCTGACCCTCTCCGGGCTCTTTTTTGTCCTGCCTGATTCTGCACGGGTGTCTTCTTGGCTTTACACCCGGCGCGATTTTTTTTATCTTTTGTTGCTTATGCCAACCAACCAGCAAGAGTTTGGAACCGTCAATCGATGAACCAGGAACTGATTCGTAATTTTTCCATTATTGCCCATATCGATCACGGCAAGTCGACCCTGGCCGACCGCCTTCTCGAGGTGACCGGTGCCCTGTCCGAGCGAGAGAAGACGGACCAGTTTCTTGACAAGATGGAGCTTGAACGCGAGCGGGGCATCACCATCAAGGCCCAGGCCGTTCGCCTGAACTACAGGGCCAAGGATGGGCGTACCTATGTTCTCAACCTGATCGACACGCCCGGGCACGTCGATTTTTCCTATGAAGTCAGCCGGTCTCTTGCCGCCTGCGAAGGCGCCACCCTTGTCGTCGATGCTTCGCAGGGGGTCGAGGCACAGACGCTCGCCAATGTCTATCTTGCCATCGATGAGAACCTCGAGGTCTTTCCGGTTCTGAACAAGATCGACCTGCCGAGTGCCGAACCGGAGCGCATATGCGAAGAGATCGAGGAGATCATTGGACTGGAAACCGATGACATTGTCCTGGCCAGTGCCAAGGAGGGGATCGGTATCGAGGACTTCCTCGAAGCGATCGTCAAGCGCATACCGCCACCGGCGGGAGACCCGCAGGCACCCCTGAAGGCGCTGATTTTCGACTCCTGGTACGACTCCTACCAGGGGGTTGTGGCTCTGGTACGTATTTTCGATGGCCGCATCCGCAAGGGCGAGCGCATCCACCTGATGGCGACCGGGCGCAGCTACGAGGTCCTCAAGATTGGTGTCTTTGCACCCCATCCGGTTGCCGTCGATGAGCTGGGGGCAGGGGAGGTCGGCTTCGTCATAGCCGGCATCAAGAACCTGCAGGACGCCAAGGTCGGTGACACCATTACCCATGAACAGCGCCGGGCCGACAGCCCGCTGCCCGGTTTTCAGCAGGTCAAGCCGATGGTTTTTTCCGGGCTCTACCCGGTCGACAACGGTGACTACGACCTGTTGCGCGACGCCATGGAAAAGCTGCGCCTGAACGATTCCTCCTTCAGCTTCGAGCCGGAAAATTCCATGGCGCTCGGATTCGGCTTCCGGTGCGGCTTTCTCGGGCTCCTGCACATGGAAATTATCCAGGAACGGCTTGAGCGGGAATTCGGCGTTGACCTGATCACCACGGCGCCGACCGTCGTCTACCGCGTCACCACCACCAAGGGGGAGAGGCTCGAAGTCGACAGCGCCACCAAGCTGCCCGACGTGCAGTACATTGACAAGATCGAAGAGCCCTTCATTCTTGCTTCCATCCACGTCCCCAACGAATTTGTCGGTGCCGTGCTTGCCCTGTGTACCGAAAAGCGCGGCGTCCAGCGCGAAATTCGCTACCTGACCGCCAACCGGGTCATGATCATTTACGAACTGCCGCTCAACGAGATTGTCCTCGACTTTTTTGACCGGCTCAAAACCATCACCCGCGGCTATGCCTCCCTTGATTACGAACCACTCGACTACCGGGAAGGCTCGCTGGTGCGTCTCAACGTGCTGGTCAACGGCGATGTGGTCGATGCCCTGTCGCTGATCGTGCACCGGGACAAGGCGCAGTTCCGCGGGCGAGAGCTGATCGCCCGCATGAAGGAATTCATCCCCCGGCAGCAGTTTGAGGTCGCCCTGCAGGCCGCCATCGGCAACAAGGTCATCGCCCGCGAGACGGTCAAGGCGCTGCGCAAGGATGTGACGGCCAAGTGCTATGGCGGCGACATCACCCGTAAGCGCAAGTTGCTCGAAAAACAGAAGGAAGGCAAAAAACGCATGAAACAGGTCGGCAGCGTGGAGCTTCCGCAGGAGGCCTTTCTTGCCATCCTCAAGGTCAAGGAGCAGAAATAAGATGGGTCTTTTCCGGAAAAAACCGAAGCCCGATCCGGCCCTGAAAAAGCCCTGGTGGCGCGAATACGGCGAAGCCCTCATCGTCGCCGCCATTCTGGCACTGATCATCCGTGCCTTCGTGGTGCAGGCCTTTAAAATCCCGTCCGGTTCGATGGAGGATACCCTGTTGGTCGGTGACCACCTGCTGGTCAACAAGTTCATCTACGGTATCCAGCTTCCGTTTTCCGAACAGCGCTACTTCACCATACGTCATCCGCAGCGCGGCGATGTCATCGTCTTCGAATTCCCCCGGGATGAAGGCAAGCCATGGCTAGAGCGGCGCGACTTCATCAAGCGGGTGGTCGGTACCCCCGGGGACACCGTCGAGGTGCGCGACAAAAAGGTCTACGTCAACGGCAAGCTGTGGAAAATCCCCCAGGAAGTCCACAAGGAGAACGGCATTGTCGGCCCGCAGTACGGGCCTCGCGACAACATGAAGCCCGTCAAGGTCCCCGAAGGGCATTTCTTCGTCATGGGTGACAACAGGGACCGTTCCTATGACAGCCGGTTCTGGGGGTTCGTGCCCGAGGAGAAGATCAAGGGGCTGGCCTTCATCAAGTACTGGTCCTGGGATTCGAACCGGCATCTGCCTCGTTGGGACCGCATCGGCCGCCCCATCGAATAGGGTTGTCGATTCCCGGTTGACGCCGAAAGGGGCTGTTGCTATAGTCCCCGAAATTCAACCTCCTTTTAAGTCGATCCCGTGAGGTCGACAAAGGCGGCTACATGATCCACGTTTCAAAAATAGCCCTCCACGTGTATCCGAATACCTTTCCGCCCGGCGGAGAGGTATTTTTTTATCCCTGCCCCCAACGCATGAAGGACGGCTGCCATGAGTGAACAGAATACCGTGATTCTCAACAGCTCCGGCATTGAACGCGCCCTGACGCGCATCGCCCATGAAATTCTTGAACGCAACAAGGGGATCGACGACCTGGTCCTGGTCGGCATCCGCACAGGTGGCGACCACCTCGCGGCCGAACTGGCAAGGCGCATCGAAACCATCGAAGGTCAGGGGATTGAGCTTGGCGCCGTCGACATCACCATGTATCGCGACGATCTCGGCAGCCGAGGCAGTTTGCCGGTGGGTAAAACCGACATCCTCTTTTCCATTGATGAAAAAAAGGTGGTTCTCGTCGATGACGTGCTGTTTACCGGTCGCACCATCCGGGCCGCCATGGATGCCCTGATGGACCTCGGTCGCCCGCGCAGCATTCAGCTGGCTGTTCTGATCGATCGGGGACATCGCGAACTGCCGATCCGCCCGGACTACGTCGGACGCAACGTGCCGACTGCCCGGGAAGAAGATATTGAGGTCCGGTTTGACCAGGACAACAGGGCCGTCGAAGTGCGGCTGATCAAACAACAGGGCAGGGGAGGGAACTGATGGCGTTCGGGCACAAACACATTCTCGGTATCGAGCCCCTTTCCCGCGAGGACATTTTCACCATCCTCGACACGGCGGAAGGCTTCAAGGAGATCAACAGTCGGGACATCAAGAAAGTTCCGACCCTCAGGGGCAGGACGATTATCAACGCCTTTTTTGAAAACAGCACCCGAACCCGGCTCTCCTTCGAAATCGCCGGCAAACGCCTGTCGGCCGATACGGTCAATATCTCCAGCTCAGGCTCTTCGGTCGCCAAGGGGGAAACCCTTGAGGACACCGCGCGCAATATCGAGGCAATGCGGCCGGACATCATCGTGATGCGGCACGGTGCCTCCGGGGCGCCGCACTACCTGGCCGAGCGCCTCGATTGCTCTGTGGTCAACGCCGGCGACGGGGCTCACGAACACCCGAGCCAGGCGCTGCTCGACCTGTTTACCATGCGTGAAAAAAAAGGGAGACTGGAGGGGCTCGAAGTCGCTATTGTCGGCGACATTAGCCACAGCCGCGTCGCCCGCTCCAACCTTTACGCTCTCAACAGGGTCGGTGCCAATGTCCGTCTGGCCGGTCCCGGCACCATGCTGCCGCCCGAGGTGGACCGCCTCGGAGCCCGGGTCTGCAATCGCATCGAAGAGGCCATCGAGGGGGCCGACGTGGTCATGATGCTGCGCATACAGCTCGAAAGGCAGGCCAAAGGCGGACCGCTCCTGCCAAGCCTGCGCGAGTACAGTCGCTTCTACGGGCTTAATCCTGACAAACTGACGCTGGCCAAGCCTGACGCCATTGTCATGCACCCGGGACCTATGAACCGCGGCGTAGAAATCTCGTCCAGCGTGGCCGACGGCAGCCGGAACGTTATTCTGGACCAGGTCGAAAACGGCGTCGCCGTACGCATGGCGCTCCTCTACCTGGTGGCTGGCGGCGAGAGCGAAGACAAGGACTAACCCTTCCGCAACGGAGGCTTTCATGAAACTGCTGATTAAGAACGGTCGAGTCATCGACCCGCGCAACCAGATCGACGGCCAGCTCGACATACAGATCGAAAAAGGCACCGTCAGCCAGGTCGGCAGCGACCTGGAGGCCGGCGACGCCGAGGTTTTTGACGCCGCCGGCAAGCTGGTGACCCCCGGGCTCATCGACGTGCATGTCCATCTGCGCGACCCGGGACTCGAGTACAAGGAAGATATCGCCAGTGGCACGCTTTCGGCCGTTGCCGGAGGCTTCACCGCCGTTGCCTGCATGCCCAACACCCAGCCTGTAAACGACAACCTGGCCGTTACCCGTTACATCCAGGAAAAGGCGAAGGAGGTCGGGCACTGCCGGGTCTATCCCATCGCGGCCATCACCCGGGGGCTGAAGGGGGAAAGCCTGACGGAAATGGGCGAACTGACCGAGGCTGGCGTACCGGGGTTTTCCGATGACGGACGCCCGGTTGAAAGCGGCGCCGTCATGCGGCGGGCGCTGGAGTACAGCCGCCCGTTCGGAGCCGCCGTCATCTCACACGCCGAAGAATTGAGCCTGGTGGGCGACGGGGTCATGAACGAGGGGTTCGTCGCGACCGAACTCGGTCTCAAGGGAATTCCCTGGGCCGCCGAAGACGCCATGATCGCCCGCGACGTCATGCTGGCTGAACTGACCGGGGGGCACCTGCACGTCGCCCACATCTCCACCCGGGGCGGTGTGGAGATCGTCCGCCAGGCCAAAAAGCGCGGCGTCAAGGTAACCTGCGAAGCGACGCCGCACCACTTCGTCCTGACCGATGAGGCTGTAAGGGGCTACAATACCAACGCCAAGATGAATCCGCCGCTGCGTTCAGAACAGGACCGCCAGGCTGTCAGGGATGGACTGGCCGACGGCACCATCGACTGTATTGCCACCGACCATGCGCCCCATCACTTCGATGAGAAAAATGTCGAGTTCAACCTGGCGATGAACGGCATTGTCGGCCTGGAAACGGCTTTGCCGCTGACCCTGCGGCTGGTCGAGGAGGGAGTCATTTCCCTGCAAAGGGCCGTCGAACTGCTGACCTGCGGTCCGGCTTCCGCGCTCGGTCTGCCGGGTGGCCACCTCGCAACTGGCGCTCCGGGCGATGTGACCATCATCGATCCGGACCTCGAATGGACCGTCGAACTCGAAAAACTCAAGTCCAAAAGCAAGAACAGCCCCTTTGGAGGCTGGAACATGAGAGGGGCGGCGGTTGCCACCATCGTTGGTGGCCGGATCGTCCATACCCGCTGAACCTTCACAGCAACAGGAGCCTGAGCATTATGAGAGCCCTTCTGGCCCTGGCCGACGGCCGGGTCTTTCAGGGCCGGTCGCTTGGCGCGACCGGCGAAGTCACCGGCGAGGTGGTGTTCAACACCAGCCTGACCGGTTACCAGGAGATTCTGACCGATCCCTCCTATGCCGGGGAGATCGTCACCATGACCTATACCCAGATCGGCAACTACGGCACCAACGCCGAAGACGTCGAATCCGCAAGGCCGCATCTGCGCGGCTTCGTCGTCAAGGAGGCCTGCCCGTTCCCCTCCAACTGGCGAAGCCAGATGACCCTGGATGCCTATCTGAAGGAGAATGGCATTGTCGGCATCGAGGGGATCGACACCCGCGCGCTGGTGCGCCACATCCGCGACAAGGGTGCCCAGACCGGCATCATCTCCACGACGGATCTCGACCCCGAAAGCCTTGTGGCCAAGGCGCGCAAGGCACCCTCCATTGTCGGCCAGGACCTGGTTCAGACCGTGACCTGCGATCAACGCTACACCTGGAACGAAGGGCTCTGGGACCTGGAAAAGGGCTATCGCGGTGCCGGTGATGCCGCCTTTCATGTGGTCGCGTTCGATTTTGGCATCAAGCGCAATATCCTGCGCAACCTGGTTGAGCGCGGCTGTCGGGTCACGGTCGTACCGGCAACCACCAGTGCCGAGGAGGCGCTGGCACTCAATCCCGACGGGGTCTTCCTCAGCAATGGTCCCGGTGACCCCGAACCGATCACCTACGCGCAACAGACCATCCGCCAGCTTCTTGGCAGGGTGCCGATGTTCGGCATCTGCCTCGGACACCAGCTGATCTGCCTGGCGCTCGGTGGCCGGACGTACAAGCTCAAGTTCGGTCATCGGGGCGGCAACCAGCCGGTGCGACGCGGAAGCGGCCCCAACGTGGAGATCACCTCGCAGAATCACGGCTTTGCCGTCGATGCCGATTCCCTGGCTGATGACGCCCTGGTCAGCCACATCAACCTGAATGACAATACCGTCGAGGGGCTTGAGCACAAAACGCTGCCGCTTTTTTCCGTGCAGTATCACCCGGAGGCCTCTCCCGGCCCCCACGACGCCAACTACCTGTTTGACAAATTTGTCAACATGATGAGCGAGTGGAAAGACACACAAAAACAGTAGGATGAAAGCCACACCTCATCCTTTTTCGAGATTTCTGGCGCGACTGTCAAAGGACGAAAAATGCCCAAACGGACCGATCTGAGAAAAATACTGATCATCGGCGCCGGCCCGATCGTAATCGGCCAGGCCTGCGAATTCGACTACTCGGGGACCCAGGCCTGCAAGGCCCTCAAGGAGGAGGGCTACGAGGTGGTGCTGCTCAACTCCAACCCGGCCACCATCATGACCGACCCCGATTTCGCCGACCGGACCTATATCGAACCGGTCACCCCTGAATCTCTCAGACGCATTATTGAAAAGGAGCGGCCCGACGCGGTGCTGCCGACCCTCGGCGGCCAGACTGCGCTGAACACCGCCGTTGAGGTAGCCAGGGACGGAACCCTTGAGAAATTCGGTGTCGAGCTGATCGGCGCGAAATTGCCCGCCATCGAAAAGGCCGAGGATCGCACCCTGTTCAAGGAAGCGATGAAGAAGATCGGCATCGGTGTGCCACGGTCGGGGTTGGCGCACAACTACAAGGAGGCCATGGAGGTTATCGAGCATGTCGGCTACCCGGCGATCATTCGTCCCTCCTTTACCCTTGGCGGCACCGGCGGCGGCATCGCCTATAACCGCGAGGAGTACGAACGGATCGCCATTGCCGGGCTGGATGCCTCGCCCACCAGCGAAATTCTGGTCGAGGAATCGGTCATCGGCTGGAAGGAGTACGAGCTTGAGGTGATGCGTGATGGCGCCGACAACGTTGTCATCATCTGTTCGATTGAGAATCTCGATGCCATGGGAGTCCACACCGGCGACTCCATCACCGTGGCCCCGGCTCAGACCCTGACCGACAAGGAGTACCAGATTCTGCGCGATGCCGCGATCCGTATCATCCGCGAGATTGGCGTCGATACCGGGGGGTCCAATATCCAGTTTGCCATCAACCCCCGGGACGGGAGGCTGGTGGTTATCGAAATGAATCCGAGAGTTTCTCGCTCTTCAGCCCTGGCGTCCAAGGCAACCGGCTTTCCGATTGCCAAGATAGCGGCCAAGCTGTCCGTCGGCTACACCCTGGATGAGATCCCCAACGATATTACCCGCGAGACCCTGGCCTCCTTTGAGCCGACCATCGACTACGTCGTGACCAAGGTGCCGCGCTTCACCTTTGAAAAGTTCCCCCAGGCCGACGCCACCCTTACAACCCAGATGAAATCGGTCGGCGAGGTGATGGCCATCGGACGCACCTTCAAGGAGAGTCTGCAGAAGGCGCTGCGCGGTCTGGAAATAGGCTCCAGCGGCTTTGAAAGCCGTATTTTCAAATCGCCCGAGGAGAGCCGTCGTGGCCTGACCCAGGCAGAGTACGACCTGGTGCGCGAAAAGCTGCACGTACCCAACTGGGAGCGGCTCTGGTATCTGGCAGACGCCCTGCGTGCCAACTGGTCGACCGAGGACATCTATCAGCTCAGCGGTATCGATCCCTGGTTTGTCGAGAACATCCGCCAGATCATCGAGTTCGAACGGGCACTTTATGAGCGGCGCGGTGAGTTGGCTCACAGGGACGGGGCCTTCGCTGAGCTCTTGCGCCAGGCCAAGGAGTACGGTTTCTCGGATGCCCGGCTGGCCTTTCTCTGGGGCGTGACCGAAGGGGACGTGCGCGAGGTCCGGCACCAGCTCGGTATCCGCCCGGTTTTCAAGCGGGTCGACACCTGCGGGGCCGAATTCGAAGCCTACACGCCTTACCTCTACTCAACCTACGAGGAAGAGTGCGAGGCTCAGCCGAGCGACCGTCGCAAGATCATGATTCTGGGCGGTGGCCCCAATCGCATCGGGCAGGGGATCGAATTCGACTACTGTTGCGTCCATGGGGTGTTTGCCCTGGCCGAAGACGGTTTTGAAACCATCATGGTCAACTGCAACCCCGAGACGGTTTCGACCGACTATGACACCTCTGACCGGCTCTACTTCGAACCCCTGACCCTTGAGGACGTACTCGAAATCGTCGAAGTTGAAAAGCCGGAAGGGGTGATTGTCCAGTTTGGCGGCCAAACGCCCCTGAAACTTGCCGTCGCCCTGGAAAAGGCGGGAGTGCCGATCATCGGCACCAGCCCGGATGCCATTGACCGGGCAGAGGACCGGGAACGATTTCAGGCCCTGCTGCACAAGCTCGACCTCAGACAGCCCGACAACGGTATCGCCCGGTCTACCGACGAGGCGGTGCGGGTCGCTGAACAAATCGGTTATCCGGTGGTTGTCCGTCCCTCCTATGTCCTCGGCGGTCGCGCCATGGAGATCGTCTACGACACTGAGGCGCTCAGGTCCTACATGACCCATGCCGTTCAGGCATCTCCGGATCATCCGATCCTGATCGACAAGTTTCTCGAAAATGCCATCGAGGTCGATGTGGACGCCCTGGCAGACGGGAACAAGGTCGTCATCGGCGGCATCATGCAGCATATCGAGGAAGCCGGTATCCACAGCGGCGACTCGGCCTGCGCCCTGCCGCCGTATTCCCTTGCGAGGGATGTCATCGTGGAAATCAGGCGCCAGACCATGGAGCTTGCCCTTGAACTTGGCGTAGTCGGACTGATGAACATCCAGTTTGCCGTCAAGGATGGTGATATATATCTGCTTGAGGTCAACCCGCGTGCCAGCCGGACCGTCCCCTTTGTCTCCAAGGCGACCGGTCGACCTCTGGCCAAGATCGCAGCCCGGTTGATGGCCGGGAAATCACTTGACGATCTCGGGGTTGCAGGAGACATCGTGCCGGACTACATCTCCATCAAGGAGGCGGTCTTCCCCTTCGTCAAGTTTCCAGGGGTCGACACCCTGCTCGGTCCCGAGATGAAATCCACGGGCGAAGTCATGGGCATTGATCATGACTTCGGCAAGGCCTTTGCCAAGGCCCAGCTCGGAGCCGGGGTCAACCTGCCGACAGGCGGCCGTATCTTTGTCAGCGTCAAGGATGCCGACAAGCACCTGATCGAAGAACCGGTCAGACGCATGGTCGAGGCCGGCTTCAGCATCGTCGCCACGCGCGGCACCGCCCAGTATCTCGCTGAAAAGGGCCTTCCGGTCGACATCGTCAACAAGGTCAAGGAAGGCCGGCCCCACTGCGTTGATGCCATCAAGAGTCATGAGATCGACATGGTCTTCAACACCACCTTCGGGGCTCAGTCGGTGGCCGACTCCTATTCCATCCGGCGCACAGCCCTCATGTATGGTGTCGCCTACTTCACCACCGTTGCCGGCATCCGGGCGGCAGTTGACGGCATCCTGTCCATGCGCCAGGAAAACCTTGACGTTACCCCCCTGCAGGAGTACTATGGCGCCTGACACGCCTTCCGGGCGTGTTCGTTTTTGACCGGAAACACACGATTGGGCGGGCTATCCCGCCCAATCGGTTTTTTTGCACACAAAAGAGGCAGGGGGAAGATAGAGCATGTCCAACCAGATTCCAATGACCCGTACCGGCTACGAGCGCCTGCAGGAGGAACTGAAGCATCTGATCCGGGTCGAACGCCCCCAGGTGGTGGAGGCGATTGCCGAGGCGCGCAGCCACGGAGATCTGTCCGAAAACGCCGAATACGATGCGGCCAAGGACCGGCAGGCTTTCATCGAGGGGCGAATTCAGGAACTCAACGACAAAATCGCCCGCGCCCAGGTCATTGATCCCGCTCAGCTCGACAGTGAAAAAATCGTTTTCGGTGCCACGGTCACTCTGTTCGACACCGAGAACGAAAACGAGGTGACCTACCAGATTGTCGGTGAGGACGAGGCCGATATCAAGCACGGCAAGATCAGTGTCACGTCGCCGGTCGGCAAGGCGCTGATCGGCCACCGGGTCGACGACGAAGTCGCGATTCAGGTGCCCTCCGGCACGCGCGTGTACGAGATTGTCGACATCCGCTACGAATAGCGCAAGGACAGGGATCGTATATAGAAAGGCCGCCCGCGGGCGGCCTTTTTTATTGCAAGGCTCTGTTATCATACGGAAAAATCTTCTCCCTGCCGCGGTGCCGTATTAATATGACGGCATGATTCCCAAAAGCTCGCCACTGCACCAGCCGGTATCAATCCTGAACGGAGTCGGCCAGCGGCTTGCCGACAAGCTGGCCCGCATGCAGATTCGCACCATTGAAGATCTGCTCTACACGCTGCCGCACCGATACGAAGACCGGCGGGACCTGCGGCGCATCGCCCACCTGCGCGACAACCAGCATGAAATTTTTTACGGAGAAATCCTGGCTTCCGCCGAGGTACGGACACGTTCCGGTCGACGCATGTGGGAGGCCGTTGTAAGCGACGGCAGCGGCCAGCTGACCCTGAAGTGGTTCCACTACCGTACCAGCTGGCAGCAGAAGACCTGGAAGGTCGGGCGCAGGGGCGTCTTTCGCGGCGAAGTCAAGAGGTTCGGTGGCCGGCGCGAGGTCCTGCATCCCGAGGCCGATTTCCTTGAACAGGGCGTCACGGTCGAGGCTTTTCTCAATCGCGACCCACTCAGTTTCGGTCGTATCCTGCCCATTTACCCCCTGACAGAAGGGCTGCATCAGAAGACCGCCCGCAAGATTTGGAAAGAGGCCGTCGACCGCCACGCTGACAGCGTCGCAACTTCGCTACCTGAAGAGATAACCAGGCGTCACAATTTTGCCCCCCTTGCCGAGTGCCTGAAAAAAGTCCACTGGCCCGAGAATGATGCCGATCTTGCCAGTTTGCAGCAGGGGAGGGACCCATGGCGCACGGCGCTAGTCTATGACGAGTTTTTCTACCTTGAACTCGGGCTGCTGCTGCGTAAAAAGGGGGTCAGCCTCGAAGAGGGGATTCCCTTCAAGGTTGAGCACCTCTATACCAGGCCTCTGGCCGCAATGCTTCCTTATCGTCTCACGGGCGCCCAGCGTCGGGTGCTGGGGGAAATCAAGCAGGACCTGATGCGTCCGCACCCCATGCATCGCCTGGTTCAGGGCGATGTCGGCAGCGGCAAGACCGTTGTCGCCCTGATGAGTGCCCTTGTGGCGATTGAAAACGGCTGCCAGGCCGCCGTGGTCGCGCCAACGGAAATTCTCGCAGAACAGCATTATCGCTTTTTTGGTCACTGGCTTGAACAGCTGGGACTCAAGGCGGTGCTGCTGTCGGGCTCCCTGAAGGCCGCCGAGAAAAAGGCCATCTGTCGGCAAATCGCCGAAGGCGAGGTCCATCTCGTGGTCGGCACGCACGCCGTCCTGGAAAAAGGGGTCGAGTTCAGGCGCCTCGGGCTCGGAATTATCGACGAGCAGCACAGGTTTGGCGTAGAGCAGCGCCAGGTACTGAAACAGAAGGGGGTCAACCCCCACATCCTGGTCATGACGGCGACGCCAATCCCGCGGAGCCTGGCCTTGACAGTCTATGGTGACCTGTCTTTGTCGGTGATCGATGAACTGCCGCCCGGCCGCAAGCCTGTCAAGACGGTCGCATACAGCGAGACCCAACGCGACAGGGTGTTTTCTCTCATTAAAAAGGCGCTTGACAGGGGAGAGCAGGGTTATGTTGTTTTCCCACTGGTGGAAGAAACGGAAAAGAGCGATTTAAGAGCAGCCACTGAGGCCGTCGATGAACTTCAGGCGGTTTTCCCTGGAATCAGGATCGGCCTGTTGCATGGTCGCATGAAGGGTGCTGAAAAAGACCAGATCATGCAGGCGTTTGGCAGCGGAGATATCCAGTTGCTGGTTGCGACCACAGTCATCGAGGTCGGTATCGATGTAGCCAACGCGACAATTATGGTCGTTGAGCACGCCGAGCGCTTCGGGCTGGCGCAACTGCATCAGTTGCGCGGCAGAGTTGGCAGAGGTGGCAAGGAGTCTGTCTGCGTGCTGATACGATCAAGGCAATGCAGCGAGGATGGGCAGAAAAGACTTGAGGTCATGTGTACCACGGGCGACGGATTTAAAATTGCCGAAGCCGATCTTGAAATCAGGGGACCTGGTGATTTTCTGGGAACACGCCAGTCTGGACTGCCTGATTTCCGCATAGCCAACATCATCAGGGACGGGCGAGTGCTTGAAAAGGCAAGGCAGGACGCGGCCGAACTTGTCCGGCGAGACGATTTCCCCGAACACCCACGCTATCGGTCCCTCATGATGGAGCTGCGCCTGAGGTGGGGAGGGCGGCTCGAGCTTGCGGCCGTCGGTTGATTTCCCCGGCCAAAACGCCTCTGTATAAAGGTTTACATAATATATCTTATGCGACGTTGGATTTTTGTGCAGGAAAACCGGCAGCGAGAATACGCGTCCGAATCCCAATTCATCAGTCCTCTTCCCGGAAACCGTAAAGGGACCGGGCCACATCTTCGGGAATCCCTCGTTCAATTGCATCCAGGACGGCTTTTTCGGCCAGACGTTTCAGGGCCTGCCTGTCCACGGCATCCTTGATCGCCTGGTGGAGACCCCTGTCTGTGAGACCATCCGGGCCTTGAACACAGAATTCCCCGACAGGTGGCTTGTCGCTTTGATCGGTCATGACCATGTCCACGCAAAAAAAACGAGAGGCCAACCACAGTCAGGGTTGAAGCCTCTCGCTTGATGATTGGTTTTGGTCGGGGCGAGAGGATTTGAACCTCCGACCCCCTGCACCCCATGCAGGTGCGCTACCAGGCTGCGCTACGCCCCGAAAACCAACGGGG
>RFIO01000544.1 GCA_003695205.1 Deltaproteobacteria bacterium | reverse complement strand
GACCGAGCTGCTGGCCGATTTTTATCAGCGCTTCGAGGACCAGCCCCTGGTCATCGACAAGTGGTTTGCCCTGCAGGCCACCGTCCCCGGCGAAGCGACAGTGGAACGGGTGCAAACGCTGAGCGGACATGCCGCTTTCCGCCTCAACAACCCCAACCGCTGCCGCTCCCTTCTGGGCAGCTTCGCCCACGGCAACCCGGCCGCCTTCCACCGGCCGGACGGAGCCGGTTACCGGCTGGTGGCCGACACGGTCATCCAACTCGACCGCATCAATCCCCAGGTCGCCGCCCGTCTGGTCTCAAGCTTCAACCGCTGGCGCAAAATCGAACCGGTCCGGCGGGAACGGATGCGCAGTGAACTGGAACGCATCAAGGCGGCGTGCAGTTCGAACGATGTCGGAGAAATCGTCTCACGCGCCTTGGCGGAGGCGACAAAAGGCTGATTTTCCGCTAGACTTGAGCGTATGCACTCCAGACGGGATATTGCCCACGGGTTGTCATGAACCAGAATTCCGACCGGCTGCTTGATCTGGCCACCGAACTGCTGGCCGCCCGCGGTGAAAGCGACTTTGCCGCCGCCCTCGACCGCCATCTGCCCGGGATTCTGACACCGGGGAGCTGGCAGATCTGGCGCAGGGAGGATGGCGCTTGGAACTGCGAGCTGCAGGGGCGACGAAAGGGTGGTTTCGCCACGATATCGCCGCAGCACCTGGACCGGCTGACCAATACCGACGAGGAAGGCAGCTCGACCGAGACGGGGCTCCATACCCTTCCGCTGGGCAGGGCCGGAGAGCGGGCCGACCTGTTCCTCCTGTTGAACGCCGACCGGCCGATGCCGCAGACCCTTGAAAAGCTCGGCGCCCTTCTCGTACCCGCCTTCGACGCGATCGTCACCAGGGCCCGACTGGAGAAGCAAACGATTACCGATGAGGTTTCAGGGCTTTACAACGCGCGCCACTTTCGCTCCCTAGTCGACTATGAAATGGAACGCGCCCGCCGCTACGGCCAGGACCTGTCGGTGATCTT
>RFIO01000543.1 GCA_003695205.1 Deltaproteobacteria bacterium | reverse complement strand
CCCCGAGAGGAGCGGCCGGTCCTTTCTGGCCTCGGAGCGGATATCAATGGGCCAGTTTTTCCCGAACGAAGGGCGCATACCCTTTGACGTCCTGATCCATAATGTGGTGAATGAGCCAGCCCTTGAGGAAGTTGAAGACCTCGGCCGGCAACAGACGCTGTCCTTCCACCAGCCGCCGCTGATAGTCTTCCACGGCAGCGACGAAGGTTTCGTGTATCCCTTGATGTGCCTCCAGCTCCGGGTAGCCGTGCCGGCGCATCAGCCGCTCCTCGTCGGTGAAATGCACGCGAGTATAGTCGACCAGGGCGGTGACCGCTTCGGCCACGGTCTCGTTGTCTCCGCCCTGCTTCATGCAGCTGAACAGTGCGTTGATCAGCTCGATCAGGCGCCGGTGCTGGGCGTCGACGGTATCGATACCGGTCGCATAGCTGTCATCCCAACAGATCAGTTCATCCGAACTCTGGGGGCTGTCCACCAGCCCAACGGCATTTTTCAGGGCAAACTGGGTCAGCAGCTGCTGCAGTTGCTGCGCCTGGGCCGAGAGCTCCTCGCTGGTGGCCGCCGACTCTTCGGCGCTGGCGGTGTTGATCTGCGTGACCTTGTCGATCTGGTTGAGCCCCTCGTTGACCTGGGCGATGCCTTCGGTCTGCTCGCTGCTGGCGACGGCGACCTCATCGAGCAGGGTTGAGACTTCGGTCACCTTGGCGACGATCTGCTGCAACGATTCAGCGGTTTCATTGGCGATGCGGGTGCCGCGCGCGGTCTTGTCGACCGACCCCTCGATCAGGGCGGCGGTCTCCTGGGCGGCCTTGGCACTGCGCGCCGCCAGGTTGCGTACTTCTTCGGCCACAACAGCGAACCCCTTGCCGTGTTGGCCGGCCCGGGCCGCCTCGACCGCGGCATTGAGCGCCAGAAGGTTGGTCTGGAAAGCGATCTCGTCGATCACCTTGATGATCTTGCTGATCTCCTGGCTGGCCTGGTCGATGTCGGTCATTGCTGCGATCATCTCCTCCATGCGCTGGTCCCCTTCCTCAGCCATGCTCTGGGCTTCGTCGGACAGACTGTTGGCACGATTGATGTGATCGGAACTCTGGGCCACCTGAACTGCCATCTGGTTCATCGAGGCCGCCATCTCCTCGAGGCTGCTCGCCTGCTCGGTCGCCCCCTGACTGAGGGTCTGGCTGGTCTCGGCCACCTGTTCGGCTCCCTGGG
>RFIO01000542.1 GCA_003695205.1 Deltaproteobacteria bacterium | reverse complement strand
GTCAGGGAGCATCCGATCTTCCAGCGCGAGGGCAATGACGTCATTTGCGAACTGCCCGTCTCCTTCAGCCAGGCCGCCCTTGGTCACGAGTTCGAGGTGCCGACCCTGGAAGGGAAGGTCAAGCTGAAGATTCCGGCGGGCACCCAGACCGGCAAGGTTTTCAAGCTTGCCGGCAAGGGCATCCCGGTGCTACAGGGCTATGGTCGCGGCGACCAGCTCGTGGTGGTGCGGGTCGAGACGCCGACGAAGCTGACGCCGCGCCAGCGCGAACTGCTGGAGGAGTTCGCCCGCGAGGGGGGCGAAGATATTCATCCCATGGGCAAAAGTTTTTTTGATAAGGTGAAGGAACTTTTCGGCTGAGAGCCGTTGCATTTTTTCTTCAAGGAGCGGGCCATGCCAAGGCTCTGTGTGACCCTGCTGTTGATCCTCTGGTTCGGACTGGCAACTGCGGCTGGCGCCGTGCAGCTGCCGGGCAGTCTCGATGCGCCGCCGGCGACCGACCGCGAGGTGTACGGTGATGGCCTGAGTGCCTGGGAACAGGGACGCCAGGACGACGCCCTGCGTCTGTTGCGCGGCCTGGTGGTCAGCTCGCCCCAATCTGTCTTCTCCGGCCAGGCCGCCTTGGTGCTGGCCCGCATCTTCTACCTGCAGGACAGCCTGGAGGAGGCCCGGCTCTATCTCGAGCGCGCCGGGGATCGGGCCGGGACGGTCGAATACCAACTGATCCAGGCCGCCCTGGCCGTCGCCGAAGGACGCGCCAGCGAAGGGCTTCCCCGGCTCAGAAGCATCCATCCTGTTGATCTTGGGCCGCGTGACCGTTACCTGCGGGCCCGCGCCCTGGCCCGGGCACTTGAAGCCTCCGGTGAGAGCCTTGAAGCGGTACTGGTGCTGCACCAGGCCGTCGACGACGCCGAAGGGCTGCTGGAGGATGATGACCGGTCGCTCCAGCAGGAGGCACACCGACTGCTGGCCGCGCTTGATGACAGTGAGCTGCGCGAAGCCGTTTTCATGCTGCGTGGGACCCCGATCGGCCAGATTGCCCGCCTGTTGGCGGCCGAACGTCTGGTGTCCCGTGGTAACGAGGCCGCGGCACTCGAGCTGGTGCGCCAGGTTGTTTTCGAGCCGGTTGTCTTCGCCTACAAGCGCGATGCGGTGCTGCTGCTTGAC
>RFIO01000541.1 GCA_003695205.1 Deltaproteobacteria bacterium | reverse complement strand
GGTCTTCGCCGATCCTGTCAGCGAAGCATCGATCCAGGGCGATCCGGGTCGCGCCCTGAAACCCAACGACGATTTCAACCTCATGCTCGAGCGCTGGGGCGTACGCATCCCGGCCGCCAAAGTGGTCGGCGACCTGGCCCAGTCCCTCAAGGTCAACTACCAGGGCCGGCGCGGCTACATGCAGGTCAACTACCTGCCCTGGATCAACATCGATCCTGCCAACTACAACGAAGAGGATGTCGTCATCAGTCAGCTGGGCAACATCACCATGGCCACGGCCGGCAGCATCGAGACACTGCCGGAGGCCAAAACCAGCATCACCCCCCTGATCCGGAGCAGCAACCAGGCGATGTTGCTTGACGCCACCCCCATCGTCTTCGCCCCGAATCCGGCCGAACTGCTGTCCAACTTCAGACCAGCCGGCAAACGCTTTACCCTTTCGGCCAGAATCACCGGAACCATCGAAAGCGCCTTCGCAGATGGACCGCCGAAAGATGCAAAGGAGCAGGATGGCAAAGACAATGCCGGCAGCGGGCAGAAACCGGCCCACAAAACAGAAAGCGACCGGCCGGTCAATATCATCCTTGTCGCCGACTCCGATCTGCTGCAAGACAAATTCTGGGTGCAAAGCACCAACTTCTTCGGTCGCACCCTGGCCCTGCCGACGGCCGCCAATGCCGATCTGGCCGCCAACGCCCTTGAGTCACTGGGTGGCAGCCCCGACCTTATCTCGGTGCGCAGCCGGGGCAGCTACCAGCGCCCCTTCACCCTGGTGGCCGAACTGGCCCGAAAGGCAGAGAGCCGCTTCCGCGCCAAGGAACAGGAGCTGAGCCGGAAACTGCGCGAGACCGAATCCAGGCTGAATGAACTGCAGCGCCAGCGACAGGACAGCGCATCGACCCAGCTGACGCCGGAACAACAGGCCGAACTGGAAAAGTTCCGCAGTGAAAAGGTGAGGATTCGCAAGGAGCTGCGCCGGGTGCAGTATCAGCTACGCGCCGATATCGAGCAGCTCGAAACCATGGTCAAGGCCTTCAATATCGCCTTTGTCCCGGGCCTGCTGACGCTGGTCGCCTTTCTGGCCTGGATTCTGCGCAGGGCGCGTGACTGAAAAGGGCCCTTGACCGGTAGAGGCCGGGCGGATTAGATTGGGACCCCAAACCTGACTTGAGGAGTCACTTATTGTCATGAGCGATCACAGCGACTGCAACAGTTGCGGCGTCAGCTCCTGCTCGGCCCGCGACCGTAAACAGAACGAGTCAGATGAACAGTTCCAGATGCGCCAGCGTATGGAACGCAACCTGTGCCAGATCGGCCACAAGATTCTTGTGATGTCGGGCAAGGGTGGCGTCGGCAAGAGCACCACCGCGCTCAATCTGGCCCTGGCCCTGGCGGCCGAGGGCAAGGCGGTCGGCCTGCTCGATGTCGACCTGCACGGCCCGAG
>RFIO01000540.1 GCA_003695205.1 Deltaproteobacteria bacterium | reverse complement strand
GCCGAGCGGCTGAAAAAGGCCCCGGCAGACACCGCACAATCCGAACAGAAGCCCGCAGCCTGAGGCAATGCATGACCTGGCTCTACCTTCCTCCAGAAGCGCTTCCGGAGACAAAGACTTGTTGGGCCTCTCGCTCTGCTCCGGCGCCGGCGGGCTCGATCTCGGGTTGCACCTCGCATGCGACGGATATCGAACTGTGGGCCATGTCGAACGGGAAACATACGCCGCGGCCGTTCTCGTGGCACGGATGGAAGAGGCGGCCCTGGATCCGGCGCCTGTCTGGGACGATGTTGCCAGCTTCGACGGCCGCCCGTGGCGCAATGCTGTGGACATCGTCACTGCGGGCTATCCGCGGTAGTTCGTTTTTTTAGTGGGGGACAAAAAGCGCGGCCAAGAAAAACTCAGCCGCACGCATTTCGTCGGTTTTCGCAGTCATTCGCCGGCGAGGTAGCATCCGCCTTCAAGAGCGCCGACCCCAACTGCAGTAACGGCGGCCGGTATCCAAACGAACGGGTTCAGGACCACGCCCATTACGGCTGCGCCGGCACCAGCGGTGCCACCCATGATCCCGACGGTGCCGGCGGCAGAAGCCCCGCCGGCGGTCGAGCCAAGCATCACCGCGCCAGAAGTGGCGTGGGTTAGGGTATAAAGACCGGCTGCTGTGCCGGCACCACCCGCCCCTGCGACCGCACCGCTTCCGGCTGCAACGGTTGCGGTGGCACCGCTTCCGATCAGATTGCTAGGTTTGTAATCACAAATTCCTGCAAGAGCGGTTTGACTACCAAAAGTAATCGCCATGATGGTGCCAAAAACAACGTTTTTCATTGTAAGAGCCTCCTCCAATCTACTGATAAAGATATTGTGCGACACGCCCTTGTTCAAGCATCCGTGATCAGAATCTGAAAGACGCGAAACCTGTGCTTTGCCGGTGAACGGGCTGCTTGGCCGCCAGGTCCTGGCGACGCCGACGGCTGGGAGCGATACCTCAGAATCGCCCCGGACCTTGAACCCAGCATTCGTCGAGGCGCTGATGGGCTGGCCCACCGGGTGGACCGCCTTCGGCTCTGTGGCAACGGCGTGGTCCCCCTGGTGGCGGCGCATGCGCTTCGAACTTTGGCGGCTGAATTGCTGGCCGACGGATGAGGACGTGGCATGAAACAGAGCCGCACCATGTCGCTGGTCGAGGCG
>RFIO01000539.1 GCA_003695205.1 Deltaproteobacteria bacterium | reverse complement strand
TGGTTGCGGGGGAGGGATTCGAACCCCCGACCTTCGGGTTATGAGCCCGACGAGCTACCTGACTGCTCCACCCCGCGTCAGGACTTGGGAATTTAACCGCTGATTTTGCTAAAGTCAAGAGATTTTTCCCGGCCTCACTGGCGCCGTACAAGGGGCGAGAATTTCTCCTCTTTCTTCAATCTGGCGGCGGCTTTGTCCGCCGTCGCCCGATCGCTGTAGGGCCCGGCGAAGACCCGGTGCCAAACCCCCTTCGGACCGAGATCGGCATTGCGCACAAAGGTCACGTAGCCCTTGCCGGCCAATCGCCGGCTCAGGGTACGGGCCTGCCCGGCATCCTTGAAGGAGGCGACCTGCAGCACGTACCCTCCCCCGCCAACGGCCGCCGGCGCCACGGGTGCCTTCTTTGCCACCTCGGCTGCCGGCTTCGGCGCCGCTTCGGCTGCGGGTGTCGGTACGGCAGTCGGGGGCGACGCGGGCGCCGACGGAGCCTGGATCTTGACCGGTTGCGGCTCCGGCGCCAGCCCGGCCACCGGCTCGCCGCCCTGTTCGGGCTTCGGCGGTGCCGGCAGGTTGATACCGCTCCCCATGGGGGCCTCCCCCTTGGGCAGGGTGTCGTAGAAGGTCAGATTCTCTTCCTTGAGCGGTGCGACCTGTTCCTGTTGCCCCGGGCTCGCCGGAGGCTCCGGCCGCGCTTCGGGCAGCACTAGGGGCTCACCGGTTTCGACGTAGGCAGGCGCGGGTGGACGGCCGCTGCGGCCGACCATGACCCCAAGAGAGAAGGAGACCAGCGCCACCACCAGAACCAGGACAAACAGCATCATGGCCTGGCGCCGGGCCATGCGTCTCTGGGTACGTGTCGCCTGCGTTTTGCCCATGAACCCCTCCTACATGCGTTCCGGTGCGCTGACTCCCATCAGTTCCAGGGCGTTGGCCAGGACCTGGCGAACGGCATTGACCAGGTAGAGCCGTGCCCGACTGGTGTCGACATCGTCCACCAGAATGCGGCTGCGGTTGTAATAGCTGTGGAACTGCGCCGCCAGCTCCTGCAGGTAGTAGATGATCCTGTGCGGCTCCAGGTGGTGTGCCGCCGAAGCGACGGTTTCGGGATAGCGCTGCAGCAGCCTGGCCAGGGCCAGTTCATCCTCTTCGACCAGCAGGTCGACATTCACCTCGTCCGGTCCGGGCAGGGTGACGCCAGCCTCCGCGGCGTTGCGGTTGACGCTGCAGACCCGGGCGTGGGCGTACTGGACGTAGTAGACCGGGTTGTCGTTACTCTGCTGCTTGGCCAGTTCGAGATCGAAGTCGAGCTGGCTGTCGGGTCTCCGGGTGAGGAAAAAGAAACGGCAGGCATCACGCCCCACCTCGTCAACCACCTCGCGCAGGGTGACGAACTGGCCGCTGCGCTTGCCCATGGTGACCGGTTCGCCGCCGCGCAGCAGGTTGACCATCTGGATCATCAGTATCTGCAGCGCCTCGGGGTCGCGCCCCAGGCCCGCAAGCATGGCCTTCATGCGCGGCACATAGCCGTGGTGGTCGGCGCCCCAGACATCAATGACCCGGTCGAAGCCACGGTCGAACTTTTCCATGTGATAGGCGACGTCAGAGGCGAAATAGGTCGGCGACCCGTCGGAGCGGATCAGGACCCGGTCCTTGTCATCGCCGTATTCGGTGGTCCGCAGCCAGAGGGCCCCGTCCTGCTCGAACGTCAGTCCCTTTTCGGTCAGCTTGGCCAGTTCCTGGTTGACCATGTCCCGCTCGTAAAGGGACTTTTCGCTGTACCAGACGTCAAATTCGATACCGAACTGCGCCAGGTCGTCGCGAATCCGGTCGAGCAGAAAATCGACCCCGAACCGGCAGCAGGTTTCCAGGGCCGCTTCATCCGGGGCATCAAGTACCTCGGGATGTTTGTCCACCAGGGCGGCCGCCACCTCGCGAATATAGTCGCCCCGATAGCCGTCTTCGGGGAATTCGACCTCTCGCCCCGCCTGCTCCAGGGCCCGACAGAGGATGGAACGGCCAAGCAGGGAGATCTGGTTGCCGGCATCGTTGATGTAGTACTCGCGCTCAACCACGTACCCGGCCGCCTCCAGCACGCTGGCGACCGCATCGCCGACCACCGCGCCGCGGCCGTGACCGATATGCAGAGGGCCGGTCGGGTTGGCGGAAACAAATTCCACCTGGACCTTCCGCCCGCTCCCGCCATCACTGCGACCATAGCAGGCACCGGCAGCGTAAATCGTCGAAAGAACCTGGTACCAGCAGCGCCGGCTCAGGTGAAAGTTGATGAAGCCCGGGCCGGCAATGTCGATCCGATCCCAGAAGCCGTCTCCGTCACCGAGCTCTGCCACCAGAATCTCGGCGATGGCGCGCGGGGCCTTCCTCTCGGCCCTGGCCATCATCATGGCTACGTTGGTGGCGAAATCGCCATGGTCCGGGTTGCCAGGGACCTCGACGGTAAAATTTTCGGGAATCTCGCCACTGACGAGGGTCCCTTTGGCAAAACAGCGGGTCAATCCCTCGGCGACCCGCGCTCTGATGCGATCCTTCATTCGTCGCCCGCCTGTTGATCGGCCTGCCCCTCCTCGGAAGCCGGCCGGGATATCTTAAGGGTCAGATCTTCGGAAAAATCGGGGCAGAAGAGAGTCTCGTCCCTGGCCATGGTAAAACGCTTGGCGCAATTTTCCCGCCAGGCGCATATCAGGCAGGATGTTCTTTTCTGCTGACTCATAGTCTCCTCGTCGCCGGCGGGCTATGTTAGGTCCGCTCCGACAGCCTGTCAAGCCGGGCGGCCTGAAAACACCAGGGGACGCCCCCCAGGCCGCCGGCCCGGCCGGTCCTTATTTCGCCGTCGCCCGACCGGCGTCTGTCGGCGGCTTTTCCCCGGCCTTGTCCCTGGCAGGAAACTGGTAGACCACCTCATCGGGACGCACCATGCCGAGTTTCTGCCGGGCGATGGCTTCGATGGTCCGCCAGTCACTCTTGAGGGCCTTGATCTCCCTGCGCAGCTGTTCGTTCTCCCGCTGAAGCTGGTTCACCTGGGCCTGCAGCTGCTGCTTCTGCTGGTGACGCCTGAGCATATCGACGACGCCGTTGTCGCCGAACACGGCGAATCCAAGCAGCAGCGCGACCGGCACGAACCACCAGGCGGGAAAACGCCATTCGCGCTTTTTGACCGGTTCATCCCCCATGCTACCTTCCTGACTCAGCGGCTGCCCAGACTGCCGCCAATACGCCCGACACGTCCGAGACCGGCCAGTTCGAAAGTCACCATGAACGAGCGGTCATCCTCACGGTCCCTCAGGGTCAGGTAGAGGCTCCAGCACTGGCTTCGGTACTCCAGCTCGAGAACCTTTTCCAACTCCTCGCTGTCACGCAGGTCGAACCGGTGCCGGTAGTCGAGATAAAGGGGCCGCAGCAGATCGAGACCGAATCGGGCATCGAGATACTCCCTCTGATTGCGGGCGTAGCGATATTCGATATCCAGGCTGTCACCGCGCCTGTCCTCAAGCTCCAGCCCGGCATCGAAGGTCGAGAATCGACGTCCACCGGCATCCGGATCGTAGCGCATATCGAGATCGAAGCGGCTTTTAGGCCAGGGACGTGCCGTCAGTTCGGCCCTCAGGCTGGAGAAGGGCTGGCGTTCGTCGGCCGGATCCAGCAGGCCGCGGCGCGATTCCCGGATATCATACTCCTGCGAGAGCCTCAGATAAAGGTATTCGCGATAGCTTATCTGATCGTCGTCACCGGCCAGCCGTCCGGTCAGCCTCTGGGTCAGGCCGTAGGAGATCCTGTTGACCGCGTCAACCCGGTCGAGGCTGTCGAATTCGGGCAGAGAGGACTGGTCGCGATTGGGGACGAACTCGTATGTGATCTCCGGCTGCAGGCTGTGGCGCAGACGTTCAAGCCTGCCCCGCCCTACGTCAAACACACGTGCCAGCCGGGTCGAAATGCGGGTGGAAAAATCGAACATGCCCAGCTCTTCCTCGCCGGGCCCTTCCGAACTGGTGTGGTAGAGCCGCTCGGTAAAACCGATCTCCGGCTGAATGTCGACCAGGTCCCCGGGATGGAAATCGGCCGACAGGGCCGGGCGCAGGCGCAGGCGCTGGCCGGTGAGGCCTTCGCGGCGCCAGAAGTAGGTGGCGGAGGAACCGAGCTCCAGGGAAAAATCACTGGCGCCGATGCGCTGTCGCAGCAGGTCGAGACGCACCTCGGGCAACCGCTGCAGGGTGCTGTCGTTGTCCGCTTCGAGGTTTTTGCTGTAGCGAAGCTGACCGGTGAGCACGACCCGGCGCCAGCTGTTGCCAAGGGTCAGCGTGGAATCGACCTTATCCTTGTTGTATTCACCGGCAACTTCGCCGAAATCCTCCCAGTAGTCGCGGCTGCTGACATACTCGCTGTCGGAGGTGAAACGCCAGCCACGCCCGAAGGTGCCGTCATGATCCCAGCTCAGTGCGTAGCGGTCGGCGGCCCCCGAAACCCCGGAAATGTGATAGTACCTGGCTTCGCCCGCCTGATCGCGGCCGAAGATGTAACGATACTCAACCCCCTTGCCGAGCCCCAGCTCCGACAGCCAGTCGAGGTAGAAGGTCGCGTCCTGGTTGCGAGCGATGGCCCAGTAGAAGGGGACCGAAACCTGGGTGCCACGCCGTTCCGAGTAGCCGGCACTGCCCATCAGCAGGCCGGTTTCACGGCCGCGCTTGACCGGGAAGAGAACGTAGGGACTGTAGAGGACCGGGACCTTTCTGACGTAGAACAGGGCATGTTTTCCACGCGCGTAGCCGTCCACGGTTACGGTCAGGTCCCGGGCGGAAAAGTGCCAGTCGGGGTCATCTCCGTCGCAACTGGTAAAGGTCCCGCGATCAATCCGGTATGTTTTGACGTCGGTCTTTTCGATCAGGTCGCCGGCAATATGGAAGTTGTTCTGCCGCAGGAAGACCCGGCCCCGCTCGAGCTGACCGGTCTGGTCGGCCAGGTTCCAGGTCAGCTTCGCCCCGCTCAGAACCCCTTCCGGCGCGCTCACCTTGACAGTACCTTCGGCCTCGGCCAGCTCGTCCTCCTGCCGGTAGCGCACCCGGTCGGCCAACAGGGTCAGATGGCCGGAGGTCAATTCGACATTCCCTTCGGCGAGGTAGAAACCGCGCTGTTCGTCGCGGCTGAGCTGGTCGGCCGTCAGATTGACCGGCTGTTTTTTCAACTGGTCAACCGAGGTCCGGTCGGCAACCTTGTCGGCCTTTTTCGGGGCGGACACCGGCGGGGCGGCACCGGCGCTCAGACCGGGGTCGTCAGCCAGAGCGGGCGCGGACAGCAACAGCACCAGAGACAGCAGGAACAGGCAGCGCATCATCAGCGGTTCGAGGCCTCCCGGTCGGACAGTCCCTCCGACAGCTCGCAGTTCTCAAGAATCTCGCCAACCAGAAACAGTGACCCGGCACAGACCACCAGACCATGGCGCCCTGCGAGGGACCGCGCCCGCCGAAGCCCCCCGGTCGCGGACTCCATCGTTTCCGCCTCAGGTCCGAATCGCCGACAGATCGCGGCCATGGTCTCGGGCGCAATACTCTGCTGGTCACGCAGCGGCACGCATATCACCCGGTCGACCACCCCCGCCATACGCCTCACAGCCGACTCCCAGTCCTTGTCGTCCTTGAAGGCGGCCAGCCAGACTATCGGTTGAGCAGCCTGACCGGACAGGTAATCGGCCAGCCGGGAGATGCCGTCCGGGTTGTGGGCGCCATCCAGCAGCAGGTCGGGTGGCCCGGGAACACGTTGCAGGCGCCCCGGCCAGCGAGCCCGCGCCAGACCGGCGCGCGCCTGCTCCGCTTCGATAGCATACCGGGCGGCCAGGTGTTCGGCGGCCGCCAGAGCCAGGCCGGCGTTATCGACCTGGTGCCGGCCGGCCAAAGGCAGACGCAGACGTTCCAGTTGCCAGGCCGACCCGCGATAGTCGAGCAGGCCCTCCCCGGCCGGCTCCGCCAGCCAGTCCTTTCTCGCCCGCAGCAGCAAAGCACCGAGGCTGTCGGCGCGGTGCCGCAGAATCTCGAGAGCCTCCGGTGCCTGGGGCGCGCAGAGGACCGGAACGCCCTTCTTGATGATCCCGGCCTTTTCGGCGGCGATGCCGGCCAGGGTCTCGCCCAGATACTGCTGGTGGTCCAGGCCCACCGGCGTTATCAGGCACAGTCCGGGTGTCACGGCATTGGTCGCGTCGAGCCGACCGCCCATGCCGGTTTCAAGGATGGCAATCTCAACCCCTTTTGCGCGGAAACACTCCAGGGCCAGGGCGGTGGCGAACTCGAAAAAGGTCGCGGGGACATCCTCAAGTCGCCGGCGCATGTCGCCGGTCAGTTCCGCGACCTCGGCCTCACCGACCGGTACTCCATCAACGCGGATACGTTCGGTAAAGGAGATCAGGTGCGGCGAGGTGTAGAGCCCGGTGCGGACACCGGCCTGGCGCAGCACCGACTCCAGCATTGCCGCCGTCGAACCTTTGCCGTTGGTCCCGGCAATGTGAACGCTGAAAAACGACTGTTCCGGATGGTCGATGCGATCGAGCATCCGGAACATGTTGTCGAGCCCCAGCTTGATGCCGAAGCGCTGCAGGCCGTAGAGATAGTCGAGACTGGCCCGGTAATCCACCGGTCAGCTCTTGGTGAAGATCCGCAGAATCTGGGCCAGCTTTGCCTTCATTTCCTGGCGTCGCACGATCATGTCGACCATGCCATGCTCCAGCAGATACTCGGAACGCTGGAACCCTTCCGGCAGCTGCTGGCGGATGGTCTGCTCGATGACCCGGGGGCCGGCAAAGCCGATCAGGGCGCGCGGCTCGGCCATGTTGATATCCCCGAGCATGGCGAACGAAGCGGTCACACCGCCAGTGGTCGGGTCGGTCAGCACCGAGATGAAGGGAATGCCGGCCTCCTTCAGCCTGGCAAGCGCCGCGCTGGTCTTGGCCATCTGCATCAGCGACAGGATACTTTCCTGCATGCGCGCGCCGCCGGAGGAGGAGAAGACAATGACCGGGCGCCGCTCCTCGAGCCCCTTCTCGATGGCCCGGGTAATCTTTTCACCGACCACCGAGCCCATACTGCCACCCATGAAACCGAAGTCGAACACCCCGACAACAACCGGTAGCCCCTCGATGGTACCGGTGCCGCAGACAACGGCGTCACCACCGCCGGCCTTGGCAACCGCGGCCTTGATGCGGTCCTTGTACTTCTTGGAGTCCTTGAAACCGAGAAAATCGACCGACTGCATCTCGGCGTCCATCTCCTCGAAGCTGCCGGGATCGAGAACCAGCTCGATACGGGCTGAGGCGGAGATACGAAAATGATAGTCGCACTTGGGGCAGACGTTCAGGTTCCGTTCGATCTCGCGGGTATAGACTATTTCATCGCAGTTTTTGCACTTGGTCCAGACCCCCTCGGGCATCTGCACCTTTTTCTGTTCCGCCTTTTTTGAAAGCGGCTTTTTCTTTCTTTTGAACCAGGGCATGGGTTCACCTCGCAGCTCGGGCCCGGTCGGCGATGTCGAAGACCTCCCCACCCTCGAGCAACCTGAGTCGTTCGTCGCCGAGCGCCTTGATTTCCTGTTCAACCTCCCCGAGAAACTGGGGCTTGACATGAAAAAGCATAACCGGGACCTCGGGGCGGGCAAGTTTTTCAAGCTCTCCGGCCACCCCGGCCGGCGTCAGATGACCGCTCGCCCGGGCCAGATCGCCCAGACGGTCGGGAAACGAAACTTCAACAAAGGCCATGGCCAGATCACCGCATTCCCGGCCAAGATGCCAGATATCCTCCGTTGCGGCGGTATCGCCGGAAAAGAGGATCGACCCGGACCTGCCGCGCAACAGGTAACCGGCCGTGAAGACCGGGTGTTCGGTTCGGCGCCACTCGACCAGGCAGTTGCCGATGGCGACCGCCTTGTCTGCCGGCAGGGGGCAGAAACGCAGCGCCGGCGCGTCGCTGCCCGGTATGCGGCTGAAATCGGGCCAGACGGCATCGTTGAACAGATGCCGCCTGAGGCTGTCGAGAACCTGTTCCGGGGCCCATATCCTGATCGGCGATGTCCTCAGCGTCAGAACATTGTCGACCAGAAACGCCAGATCGACCATGTGGTCAAGGTGGGCATGGGTCAGCAGAACATCGTCAATGGCCGCCTGCTCTTCAAGGTTGAGGGCGGCGGTCACGGTCCCGGCATCGAGCAGCATCCTGCCGTCAATCAGCAGGCTGCTGGTGTGGTAGCCCGGCAGGCGGGCACCGTAGCTGCCAAGAACCCTTATTCTCATCAATCCTCGCGCGCCAGCCTCAGGCGCCGTCAATTCCCTGCCGCAGGGTTCCGATGAAGGCCGACACCTCGGCTTCAAGCCGGTCGGACCGCCCAAAGTCTGCTATCACCCTGACAAGGGCGCTGCCCACCACGACGCCGTCGGCAAATCGGGCCACCGCGGCGGCGTCCTGCGGGCTGGCGATTCCGAAGCCGACGGCCACGGGCACGGGGCTGTCCTGGCGAACCTTTTCCACTTCGGCGGCAATGGCCGCCGGGTCGACCCTCGAGGCGCCGGTCACCCCGGTCATGGAAACATAATAGAGATAACCTTCCGCCCGCGACGCCAGTTCGCGACGCCGCTCCTCCGGAGTCGTCGGCGCCAGCAGTGTGATCATGTCGACCCCGAACCGCCTCAGGTGCGGCTGCAGTTCGCCAGCTTCCTCGGGCGGCAGGTCGACCAGCAGCAGGCCGTCAACTCCGGCTTCGGCCGCCTGTTCGGCAAAGCGTTCGGGGCCGAACTGCAGCACCGGGTTGTAGTACCCCATCAGAACCACCGGAGTCTGGCAACGACTGCGAAAATCGCGCACCAGCCCAAGGACGGCCGGCAGGGTGGTTCCGGCCTCCAGCGCGCGCAGCGAGGCCGCCTGGATCACCGGCCCGTCGGCCATCGGGTCGGAAAAGGGGATTCCCAGTTCGATGACATCGGCACCGGCGGCCGACAGGCAATCGAGCAGGCGCGCCGTTGTCGCCAGGTCCGGGTCGCCGGCAGTCAGAAAGGGGACCAGCGCCCTGCGACCATCCTTCTTCAGTCTAGCAAATGTCTCTGCAATACGGCTCATGGCTCGTGTATCAGCACCCAAATTTTGTCAGTCTATAGAATGGCCGGGGCCTTTTCAACCTTTATCCCGAAGCCGCCACCAGTCGGCGCACCTGGTCGAGCAGTTGCATGAACATCGATTCGGTCAGCCGGCCGGTCTGGATGTTGTAGCGGCTGGTGTGATAGCTGCCGACCAGAATCGGCGCATTGCCGAACCGGTAGACGACCCCATGTCCGAAGGGATAGTCGGTCAGGCGCGTAATCAGGCCGCGGGACCGATAGTACTGCAGCAGGTTGCGGAACGCGTCGCCGCCCAGAGCGATGAGGACCTGGAGATTCTCCAGCTGTTCCAGTTCCTGCTCCAGCCAGGGCCGACAGTTGGCAAACTCCCGGGCCACCGGCTTGTTGCCGGGAGGCAGGCACTTGACGGCGTTGGTGATATAGAGATCGGCCAGCTCGAGCCCGTCCTCCAGGCTGACCGCGTCGGGCCGGGAGGCAAATCCGGCCCGGTGCAGCAGCGGGTACATGAAGTCTCCGGCGCCGTCCCCGGTGAACGGTCGGCCGCTACGGTTGGCACCATGGGCTCCGGGCGCCAGACCGACCAGGCAGACACGCGCGCCGGGGTCGCCGAAACCGGGGACAGGTCGGCTCCAGTAGTCGTCACGCGTCCAGGGGGGCTTCGGTTTCAGCTGTCGCATTCCCTCGACCAGGCGGGGGCAGCGACGGCAGGCCAGCAGGCCCGGCAGGTCGAGGCCGGCGCAGGCACCGGTCACGAGGATTTTCCTCCGCCCCCGGGTTTGGCACCGGTGCGACGACGGCGCCGGCGCGGTCGCCGGGCCTTGCCCTCTTCGGAGGTCCGAGGCGGCCGGGGCGCCTTCTTGCGGGCCGGAGGACGCTTGTAATCCCAGACGAAATCGTCATCGCCCGGAAAGGTGCTGGGAATCTTCTGCTTGAGGTAGGCCTCGATGTCCTCGAGGTGGAAGACCAGATCCTCGTCCGCCAGGCTGATCGCCTTGCCGATGGCTCCGGCGCGTGCCGTACGGCCGATACGATGGACATAGTCCTCCGGGTCCTGGGGCAGGTCGTAGTTGACGACGTGCGTCACCCCTTCGATATGGATACCGCGCGAGGCGACATCGGTTGCTACCAAAAAGGGGAGTCTGCCCTGCTTGAATTCGTCCAGAATGCGCATGCGCTTGCGCTGCGGAATATCGCCCGAGATCACCGCGGCCCGCCGGTCGTTGGCGTTGAGCCGGTCGACCAGGTGTTCGGCCTCCTTCTTGGTGTTGACGAAGACCAGCACCCGCTCAAGCCCCTCCTCCTTCGCCAGCAGGCCGAGCAGCAGCGGAAACTTCTCCCGTCGGCTGACATGATAGAGAATCTGCTCGACCCGCTCAGCCGTCACCTGTTCCGGGGCGATGCGTACCTTTTCGGCAATGTCCATGAACTCGTAGGCCAGCTCCATGACCCGCTGGTTGAGGGTGGCGGAAAAGAGCATGGTCTGGCGCTTGTCGAAGGCCGGCAGCTTGCGCAGCAGATAGCGCAGGTCGCGGATGAACCCCATGTCGAACATGCGGTCGGCCTCGTCAATGACAACAGCCTCGATGCGGCGGAAGGAAAAGACCTTCTGCTTGAAATAATCGATCAGGCGTCCGGGCGTGGCCACGATAACGTCGACACCGTCCCTGAGCGCCTGGCGCTGCTTGTCGTAGTCGACACCGCCGAAAATCGGCTGGATCTTCAGGTCGCAGAAAGCTCCGAGCACCTCGGCGTCCTGGCAGATCTGCACCACCAGCTCGCGGGTTGGCGCCATGATCAGGGCGCGCGGGTCAGCACTCTTTTCCGCCGGGTTGCGCAGCAGCTTTGTGAACAGGCTGATGAGGAAGGCAGCGGTCTTGCCGGTGCCGGTCTGGGCCTGGGCGGCCACGTCTCTGCCCTGCAGGGCGAGCGGTATCGACTCTTCCTGCACTGGGGTCAGATCGACGAAACCGGCCTTGTCGATCCCCCGCATCACATCCTGGGGCAGGTCAAGTTCAGTGAATTTCATGGTCGTTAAATTCCCGTCCGGGCCAGGCGGAACCGCCCCGCCCGGAACTTCAAAGGTCGACGCCCATGGCGTCGGCTACGGTATGGATATCCTTGTCGCCCCGGCCAGACAGGCAGACGAGCAGAATCTGGTCCCGCTCCATGGTCGGGGCGCGGCGCACCACCTCTGCAATGGCGTGGGCACTCTCAAGGGCCGGGATAATCCCTTCGAGTCGGGTCAGCAGACTGAAGGCTTCCAGCGCCTCGTCGTCGCTGGCACTGACGTACTCGGCCCGACCCAGGTCATGCAGCAGGGCATGCTCCGGCCCGACCCCGGGATAGTCGAGTCCGGCACTGATCGAGTGGGCATGCTCGATCTGGCCGTCGGCATCCTGCAGCAGAAAGGTTTTGTTGCCATGCAGGACCCCGACGCGACCTGCGCCGATGGAGGCGGCATGCTTGCCGCTGTCGATGCCGAGTCCGGCCGCTTCGACCCCGATCAGCCGCACCTGCTCGTCCTCGACAAAGGGGTGAAACAGTCCCATGGCGTTGGAACCGCCGCCAATGCAGGCTATGGCGGCATCCGGCAGCCGGCCTTCGGCCTCGAGCAGCTGCCTGCGCGCCTCGCGACCGATCACAGACTGAAAGTCGCGCACCATCTCCGGATAGGGGTGCGGACCGGCCACCGTGCCGATGACATAGAAGGTATCGCGCACATGGGTGACCCAGTGACGCAGGGCATCGTTCATGGCGTCCTTCAGGGTCGCGGTGCCGCTGGTCACCTCGTGGACCTCGGCGCCAAGCAGTTTCATGCGGAAGACATTCAGGGCCTGGCGGCGGATGTCCTCGGCCCCCATGAAGACCTGGCATTCCATGCCGAACAGGGCAGCGACGGTCGCCGTGGCCACCCCGTGCTGGCCGGCGCCGGTTTCGGCGATCACCTTCTGCTTGCCCATGCGCCGGGCCAGCAGGGCCTGACCGACGGTGTTGTTGACCTTGTGAGCACCGGTGTGGTTGAGGTCCTCGCGCTTGAGATAGATTTTGGCGCCACCGAGATGTTCGCTCAGGCGGCGGGCATGATAGAGCGGACTCGGCCGCCCGACGTAGTGCCGGAAATAGTAGTCGAGTTCCCGCTGAAAGGCCGGATCGGCCTTGGCCCTGCGATAGGCCTCGTCGAGTTCCTGCAGGGCGGGCATCAGGGTCTCGGCAACGTAGCGGCCGCCAAAAGTTCCGAAATGGCCCCGCTCGTCGGGATAGTTGTACTCAGCCATGGTTCATTCACTCTCCAGGGAACCGGCCTTCGTCGCGGCGGCGATGAAGGCACGGATCTTTTCCGGATCCTTGACGCCGGGGGCGGATTCCACCCCGCTGGAGACATCGACAGCAAAAGGACGCACCGTCCTGATCGCGTCACCGACATTTTCAGGTGTCAGCCCGCCGGCCAGAATCACCGGCCGCCGGCCGGCAAAGTTCTGCAGCAGGGCCCAGTCGAAACGTTCACCGCTGCCGCCATAGACATCATCCGACCAGGCGTCAAGAAGCAGACCGGCGACGTCATACCGGTCGGCATCCTTCAAGCTGGCCGCGTCACGCACGCGCAGCGCCTTGATCACGCGCCGGCCGGCAAAACGGCAATCCTCCGGGGGCTCATCGCCGTGCAGCTGGATCAGATCGAACCCGCAGATCCGCATGACCTCTTCGATAACCTCACGGGTCTCGTTGACGAAAAGCCCGACCGTGGTCACAAAGGGCGGCAGCTGACGGATGATCCTTGCGGCGACCTCCGGCACGACCGCGCGCGGACTTTTGTCGTAGAAGACGAAACCCAGGGCATCGGCCCCGGCGGCCACGGCTGCCACGGCGTCCTCGAGACTGGTGATGCCACAGATTTTGACCCGGACTCTCAACTCAGCCTTCAGCCTCGACCTTCGGCAGGTTGGCCAGGGACTTCTCGATCGCCTCGGCCGGGTAGGCGTAGTCCTCGAGGTTGCCGGAGAAGTAGGCGTCATAGGCGGCCATATCGACGTGCCCGTGCCCGGAGAGGTTGAACAGGATGGTCTTCTCGACGCCCTCTTCCTTCGCGCGTTTGGCCTCTTCGACCGCGGCCTTGATGGCGTGAGACGATTCGGGTGCCGGGATGATCCCCTCGGCACGGCTGAAGAGTACCGCGGCCTCGAAACAGCCGACCTGGCCGAAGGCCTGCGCCTCGATCAGCCCGGCGGCGAGCAGCTGGGAGACCAGCGGCGCGGCACCGTGGTAGCGCAGACCGCCGGCGTGAATGCCGGGCGGCATGAAATCGTGCCCGAGGGTGTACATCTTGGCGATGGGGGCCATCTTGGCGGTGTCGCCGTAGTCGAAATCGTACACCCCCTTGGTCAGGGTCGGACAGGAAAGCGGCTCAGCCGCGATGATCCGGACATCCCTGCCGGTGGCCTTGTCGGCCAGAAACGGGAAGGAGATTCCGGCGAAGTTGGAGCCACCGCCATGACAGCCGATGACCACGTCAGGATAGTCCCCGGCGATTTTCAGCTGTTCCTGCGCCTCCAGGCCGATAACCGTCTGGTGCAGGCAGACGTGATTGAGCACACTGCCGAGCGAGTAGCGGGTATCTTCGTGGGTGGCGGCATCTTCGACTGCCTCGCTGATGGCGATGCCGAGGGAGCCGTTGCTGTCCGGATCCTGCGCCAGGATGGCCCGCCCGGCATTGGTGCGTTCCGACGGCGAAGCCAGAACATCGGCTCCCCACAGCTGCATCATGCTCTTGCGATAGGGCTTCTGGCTGAAGCTCACCTTGACCATGTAGACGGTGCACTCGAGCCCGAACATCTGGCAGGCCATGGCAATCGACGAACCCCATTGACCGGCGCCGGTCTCGCTGGCAATGCGTCGGGTGCCGGCCAGCTTGTTGTAGAAGGCCTGGGGAACGGCGGTATTCGGCTTGTGACTGCCTGCGGGCGAAACCCCCTCGTACTTGTAGTAGATTTTGGCCGGAGTACCGAGCGCCTGCTCCAGTCGGCGGGCCCGGAACAGTGGTGTCGGCCGCCACAGACGATAGACATCGCGTACTTCGTCCGGGATGGTGATCCAGCGCTGGTCGGAAACTTCCTGCTCGATCAGTGCCATGGGGAAAAGCGGCAGCAGGTCATCGGGGGTCACCGGTTTGCCGGTGGCCGGGTGCATGACCGGCGCCGGCGGCCCCGGCAGATCGGGAATGATATTGTACCAGGCGGTCGGAATACGGTCCTCGGGCAGCACGATTTTGTTCGAATCAGCCATCTTCTCCTCCATGGGTTCCAAGCAGTTCACGCAGTTTGATGCCGGGGTCGGGTTCTCGCATCAGGCTCTCGCCGATCAGAAAGGCCCGGGCTCCGGCCGCCTGCAGTCTCTCGATATCGGCACGGCTGTTCAGGCCGCTTTCGGCCACCGGCAGAACGCCGGCGGGCAGCAACGGCAGCAGACGCTCACTGACAGCCAGATCAGTCACGAAGGTCTTCAGGTTGCGGTTGTTGATGCCGACCATGGCGACCTGAGCGCCGCTTGAGCGGGCCAGATCAGCCTCGTCGTGAACCTCGAGCAGCACGTCCAGCCCCAGCTCGGCGGCTTCCAGGGCCAGATCCTCCAGGTGAGACGGCTCCAGCACGGCGGCTATCAGCAGAATGGCATCGGCGCCCGCCGCCCTCCCCTCATAGAGCTGGTAGCGGTCGATGACGAAATCCTTGCGCAGCAGCGGGATATCCACCGCCGTTCGGATTCGGGCCAGGTAAGCCAGGTCGCCAAAGAAGAACTCCCGGTCGGTAAGCACCGAAAGGCAGGCGGCGCCGTTGTCGCGATAGCTGCGGGCAATGGCAACCGGGTCGAAATCAGGCCGGATGATCCCCTTTGACGGCGACCCCTTCTTGACCTCGGCAATTATGGCGGTACCGTCCTCCGAGCGTTTTCGAAGAGCCTGGGCAAAGCCCCGGGTCGGCTCGGCGTCGCGACAGCGGGACCGCTGTTCGTTCAGGGGCGAACGGCCGACAGCCGACGCGACCTCTTCGCGCTTGCGTTCGATGATGGTATCGAGAATGCTCATCCGGGTCAGAATCCGTTGGTCACCTCGACCAGCCGGTCGAGAGTCTGGCGCGCCCGGCCACTGTCGATCGCCTCGGCGGCGAGCCGCAGCCCCTGGTGCGGGTCGGCGGCGCCATCGGCGGCCACCAGGGCGTAGGCGGCATTGAGCAGGACGACATCACGCTTCGGCCCAGCTTCCCCATCGAGGATAGCACGGACGATGTTAGCGTTGCAGGCGGCATCCCCACCCTGCAGATCCTCGAGGCGGCAGGTGGCGAATCCGAAATCTCCGGGATTGATGATTCCCGTCGTCACCCGGCCGTCGGCGATGGCGGCCATCCTTGTCGGACCGGTCAGGGTGATCTCGTCCATGCCGTCACTGCCGTGGACCACGAAACCGCGCCGGCAGCCAAGACCGGCCAGAACTTCGGCCAGGGGTTCGACCAGGTCCCCGCGAAAAACACCGAGGACCTGGCGGTCGGCACCGGCCGGGTTGGTCAGCGGACCGAGAATGTTGAAAATGGTCCGGATGCCGATCTCCCGGCGCGGGCCGATTGCATGTTTCATGGCACCGTGCAGGGCCGGCGCGTACAGGAAACCGACGCCGACGCGCTCGATGGTTTCGGCCACCTGTTCGGGAGTGATGTCGAGATTGACGCCCAGGGCTTCGAGGACATCGGCGCTGCCACAGGCCGATGAGACACTGCGGTTGCCGTGCTTGGCCACCCGGACCCCGCAGGATGCCACCACCAGGGCAACGGTGGTGGAGATGTTGAAGCTTCTGGTGCCGCTCCCCCCGGTGCCGCAGGTATCAAGGATCGATTCCCGGTCGAGGTTGATCTCGTCCCGGTCGATATCGAGGGTGCGGCCGACCCGGATCGGCGTGGCCCGGTCGCGCATGACCCGGGCGGCACCGCGGATCTCCTCGACCGTCTCCCCCTTGATGCG
>RFIO01000538.1 GCA_003695205.1 Deltaproteobacteria bacterium | reverse complement strand
GGCACGGGCGGGATTGAACCGCCGACCCCTACCGTGTCAAGGTAGTGCTCTCCCACTGAGCTACGTGCCTACATGTCCTTGCCTCAACGCCGGCAACTTTTACCAAAAAGCCGATCAGGCTGTCAAGCATTTTTGCCCTATTTTTTCAGCCACCTGCCCGGCCCGGAAAAACCGGATTTTTCTTGCATGCGCAGGCCTGATTCAAGTAGGTTTTTCGGGATTATCAAACACTTTTTTGCTTTTGGAGGTTGTCGTGCAGACCATCGATCAGTTGATCGGGCAAAGCTGCGACCGCAACCGGTCGCGCGTCGCCCTGCGGGAAAAGAGGGCCGGCCACTGGCAGGACATCACCTACGAGGAGCTCTGGGCCAAGAGCGCCCGTGCCGCAGCCGCCCTGCCCCCGAAAAAATTCCGCCCAGGCGACCACGCCGCCCTCATCGGTCAGGCCTCGCCGCGCTGGGTCGCCGCCTACCTGGGCATCCACAGGCGCGGCGGCGTGGCCGTCCCCATCGACAAGGAACTGAAGGCCACGGAACTGCGCCACGTCCTAGCCGACAGCGACGCCAGGGTCCTCTTCACCGAGCTCACCTACCTCGACACCATCCTCGGCCTGCTCGATCATCTGCCAAAGCTTGAACGCATCGTTCTGCTCGACCCCGACGATGTCGAGTTGAGCAAAGGAGAACAGGTCGACCTTCTTATAGAAGCCTGGAAGGACATGGTCGCGCGCTGCAAAATCCCGCAGGACGACGTCGCCCGCCTTGAAGCCCTGGCACGAAACGTGGCCTCTGCAGGCACCGAAAACAAACGTGGCCGGGCTCAACTCAAGGAACTTGACCTGTTCGCGCCGGAGCGGGTCAGCATGAACAAGCTGGCCAAGGCCGGACGCCTGATCTTCTTCAGCAGTCTTGAACCGGCCGATGACCTGACCGAGCCGGGCCGCAGGCCCGAGGACACCGTCGTCATCCTTTACACATCCGGCACCACGGGCCGCTCCAAGGGAGCGATGCTGAGTCATGCCAACATCGTCTCGAACATTCACGCCGCCGTAAAACACTTTCAGCTCGACGCCAGCATGACCACCCTCTCCTTCCTGCCGATCAACCATGTCTTCGAACAGGTCTGCG
>RFIO01000537.1 GCA_003695205.1 Deltaproteobacteria bacterium | reverse complement strand
CCGTCGGGCGTGACGTCAAAATAGCCGTTACCCCAGCGGCGGATGCCGTAGAGTTCGGCGGCGTCTTCAGCGGTCCAGTCGGTCATGGTTGGATTCGCCGAGTTGTCGTGCCGCCAGGACGCCAGGGCGCCAGGAGGACAAAGGCCACTTTGTGATTTTTTTAGAATCCATGGATGTCTTTAATGCCCTTTCAGAAAACCTGGCCTCAGTGATTTCGGTTTTCATCCAGCCCTGAGTGCCAATATTTTTCTTGGCGTCTTCGCGGCTTGGCGGCCCACCCAAAAGTTATCCCTCGATATTCTCCCGCGCAAACGTCGGCAGCATGAAGGCGCCGAGGTGCAGGTCCTCGTTGTAGTATTTCGTATGGAAATCGCGCCGGGCCGCGCGTTCGCGGTCGAAATCCCTGACCGGGTGGTATTTCTTGCTGGCAAAGGCGAAGCTCCACAGGCCGCTGGGGTAGGTCGGGATGAAGGCCTGGTACATCTCGACGATGGGGAAGACCGAGCGCAACGCCTGGTACATGTCCTTCTGGATGTCGCCGTGGTAGAAGGGTGACTCACTCTGGGCCACCATGATGCCGTCCTGCTTCAGGGCGCCGTGTACCAGCTGGTAGAAATCCTTTTCGAACAGGCCGACCGCCGGACCGATGGGGTCGGTCGAGTCGACCAGAATGACGTCGAAGCTGTCACGGTGTTCGCGGATATAGGCCAGGCCGTCATCAATGTGCAGCTTGACCTTCGGGTGCCGGCCGTCGATGGCGCTGGCCAGGGTCGGCAGGAATTCGACCGACTTTTCCACCACCAGGCCGTCGATCTCGCACAGGGTGGCCAGTTCCACGCTGGGATGGCGGACGATTTCGCGGATGGTGCCGCCGTCGCCGCCGCCGATGACCAGGACCTGCTTCGGGTCGGGATGAACGAACAGGGCCGGGTGGACGATCATGTCGTGGTAGACGAATTCGTCGCGTTCGGTGCACATCACCAGGCCGTCAAGCAGCATCATGCGGCCGTATTCTTCAGTTTCGACGATGTCGAGCTGCTGGAACTCGCTCCTGCCGGAAAAGAGGGTGCGGGTCACCTCGAGGGTGATACCGGCATGCGGGGTGTGTTTCTCGGTATACCAGATGCTCATGGGAACCTCCGGTTCGGGTCGGCCTGCGGGCCGGTAAAGAGGCGTTGACGGGACTGCCGCGGGGCAGCGGATAGAGTCGCCTTATATCGCCTGTTTCCGGGGGTGTCAATCGAATTTGGAACAGGCACGATTTCTTGACTTTTGACCGGCATCCCGATTTACTGGGACGCACTTTTTCTGCTGATGGAGAGTGTCTTATGGTCAATGGAGAAAAAATCGGATTTGTCGGTGGCGGCAACATGGCCGAAGCGTTCATCAATGGCCTGATCAATGCCGGGGCAAAAAAGGAGAATATCCGCTTTTTCGAGCCCAATCCCGACCGACGGCAGCATATCGTCGATGCCTACGGGGTCGAGCCGGCTGTCGACAATGACGCCCTGGCGGCCTGGGCCGGCACCCTGGTGCTGGCGATCAAGCCTCAGATCGTCAAAAAGGTCCTCAAGCCGCTGCGCAACTCCATCCGGCGCGAGCAGCTGATCATCTCGATCCTTGCCGGCGTGGCGACCTCGACCCTCGAGGAGCTGCTTGGCGACGAGGTGCGGGTGGTGCGCGCCATGCCCAACACGCCGGCGCTGGTCGATGCCGCCGCGTCAGCCATCTGTCCGGGCGCCTATGTCGCTGACGGCGACCTCGACAAGGCCGCCAGTCTGTTCCGCTCGGTTGGGACCGTGCGGGTGGTGACCGAGGACCAGATGGACGCGGTGACCGGTCTGTCAGGGTCCGGGCCCGCCTACGTCTTCACCGTTATCGAGGCGCTGGCGGCCGCCGGGGTGCAGCAGGGGCTGCGCCTCGATGTCGCGCATGAGCTGGCGACGCAGACGGTTTTCGGCGCGGCCAAGTTGCTCAAGGAGACGGGCGAGCACCCGGCGCTGCTGCGCGAAAAGGTCTGCTCGCCCGGCGGTACCACCATTGCCGCCATCCGGGTGCTGGAAGAACGCGGCCTGCGCGCCAGCCTGATGGAGGCGGTGGCGGCGGCGACCCGGCGCTCCGAGGAGCTCGGCCGCGAGTAACGGACTGGATTCCAGTTTCAAGCCGGGGCGGTGGTCTGGAAATCGTCCCGGCTTTTTTGTGCCCATTTCTATTCATTGTTGAATATTTCTATTCGTTTTTGTATGGTGGGTTGCGGAGGTGAGCATGACCCCGATCGATGAGCAGACCGCCGACCGGCTAGAGCGCCTGGTGCGCGAACTGGACGCCATTATCGATTCGTCCAGCGACGGCCTGTGGATCTGTGACGCGGAAGGGCGGGTCATCCGTATCAATCCGGCCTCGGAGCGTATCAACCAGATCAGTGCCGAAGAGGTGATCGGCCGGCAGATGCGGGAACTGGTTGATGCCGGATTCGTCGACCGGTCGGCAGCGCTGGAGGCTCTGGCCCAGCGCAAACAGGTGAGCCTGCTGCAGACCAATCATGTCGGTCGTCGGCTGATTTCCACCGGTACGCCGGTCTTCGACGAGCGGGGGCAGGTCATCCGGGTGGTGGTCAGTGAGCGAGACGTCACCGAAACCGAACGGCTGCAGCGCCAGCTCGAGGAACAGCAGGCGCTTGAGGCCGGCTACCGTGACCAGATGCTGCAGATGCAGCAGCTCTCCCTGCGCAACCAGGAAATCATCGCCGAAAGTCCGGTCTATGCCCGGGTTCTCAGGCAGGCCCTCAAGGTCGCCGGCGCCGACTCCTCGGTGCTGATCACCGGCGAATCGGGCACCGGCAAGGGGCTGCTTGCCGACCTTATTCACCAGCATTCGGCCCGGGCCGACAAGCCGCTGATCAAACTCAACTGTGGCGCCATTCCCGAAACCCTGATCGAGTCGGAACTGTTCGGCTACGAGAAGGGAGCCTTTACCGGCGCCAGCGCCAGTGGCAAGCCGGGCCACCTCGAACTGGCCGACGGCGGCATTCTTTTTCTCGATGAGATCGCCGAACTGCCACTGGCGTCGCAGGTGAAGCTGCTGCGTTTTCTCGAGGATGGCAGGGTGACCCGCCTGGGCGGCACGCGCAGCCGCCAGCTCGATGTTCGCATCATCGCCGCCACCCATCAGAATCTGCGCGGCATGGTCGACGAGGGGCGGTTCCGTTTCGATCTCTTCTACCGGCTCAACGTCATCCCGATCAACGTGCCGCCGCTGCGCGAGCGGCGCGAGGACATCCTGCCGCTGACGCGACATTTTCTCGCCCAGTTCGGTCGCCGTTCCGGGGTGAGCAAGCGCCTGTCGCGGGCGGCCTCCGACCGGCTGGAGGCCTACGATTTTCCGGGCAACGTGCGTGAGCTGATGAATATCTGCGAGCGTCTGGTGGTGATGACTGAAACCAACCTGATCGACCTGTCGGATTTGCCGGCCATTGTCCTGGGACGCCCGAATGACGACGACACGATTGACAGCACGGCCTGGCCCGAGCAGATGACCCTGGAACAGATCCAGGAGAGTGTCGAGCGCCAGGTGCTGCTGCGCGCCTGCGAGCGCTACCGCAGCCAGGAGGCAATCGCCGCCGCTCTGGGTACCAGCCAGCCGACCGTCGCACGCAAGCTGCGTCGCCACGGTCTTCGCCCCGGTGCGCGGGCGCGAAATTATTCATGATTGAATAAAAACTGCCCGCCAGGAAACTCTACTTTCGAACTCCGTTCTGTTTTTTTCTTCCGCTCCGTATCGTCAAATTCTCCTTCTGTTTCAATGGCTTGTAAAAACCCCGGCGGATCGGTCCCCGAAGCGCACGTCCGGGCGGGAGTTTCTGGCCCCGCCGTGCGTAAT
>RFIO01000536.1 GCA_003695205.1 Deltaproteobacteria bacterium | reverse complement strand
CCTGCTGACAGACGGCAATTGTCCCGGATGCGGGACGGCCATCCCCGGACTCTGGGGCCGGACAGGGCAGGGCGGGCGATAGCGTTTCGCCCTGATTTCGCGACTCCTTTTCCTGACCCCGGTTTTCCGGCATGCCGCAAATTTGTCGATTGCCCGCCCCGTGGCCGGCTCGGTTAATCTCCCCTGTATCAATGACCTGAATACAGGGGGATTTGCCATGACCTTTCTGGCCATTTTCATTCTGTTGTCCCTTTCCATCGTTCTGCACGAAGCTGGTCACGCCTTGTGCGCCCGTCTGTTCGGTTTGCGGGTGCCGGTTTTCAGTCTTGGTTTCGGTCGCGCCCTCTTTTCCTTCCGTATCGGTGGAACGGAGTTCAGATGTCGCCTGCTGCCCCTGGGCGGCTATGTACAGTTGCCGTCGCGGGCCGAAAATGCTGCTGTCGCCTGCGATGGCGGCGCGTGTTTTGATGACCTGTCATGGGTTCGCAAATCGGCCATTCTCTTGGCCGGACCGTTGACCAGCCTGTTTTTTGCCGTAGCCCTTTTTCCCCTTGGGATGATGGCCGGACGCGTCGTTCCTGATTACATGGACAACCCGCCCCTGGTCGCCGACGTTGTGCCGGAGTCTCCGGCCGCCCGGTATTTTTCGCCCGGAGACCTGATTTTGGCGGTCAATGGAGAACCGGTGGCCGATTGGCGGCAGGCCAATCGGCTGGTGACCCTGAACAGATCCTGCATGATCACAGTGCGTCATCCTGCCGGCACAGCCAAGGTTGTCGATACCGGTGACGGCTGCGGAGCTGCACTGGAGCAACTAGGCCTTCTGCCCGACTGGGGGGTGCTTGAAGTGGCGGCCGTTGACGCTGACAGCCCCCTGGCCCGGCTGGGTGTCAAGCCGGGTGACCGTCTGGAAAATGCCACGGGTGTGGAAGTTGTTCACCCCATGCAGCTGGCCCGTTTGGCTGACAGGCGGATGAGGCAAGGAGATTCATTGCCGTTGGCATGGTCCGACGGTCGGGAGCTGGTGCTGCCCCTGGTCACCCAAAAGACTGAAAAACGCTGGGACAGGGCATTGGGTGTGACCTGGGTCCCGGCCAGGCACCCGGTACGGCTCGGCCCGGCCGAGGCGCTGGTGGAGGGCTGGAGTCGCGCATCTGGAGTTATCTTTCTGACATTGCGTGCCCTGGGCGACCTGGTTGCCGGGCATGTCAGCCTGTTCGACCTGGGCGGCCTGCTGAGCGCCGGTCGGACCCTGAAGATGGCACACGGCTACGGCGTTGGCATGATGCTGATGCTGCTCGGCTT
>RFIO01000535.1 GCA_003695205.1 Deltaproteobacteria bacterium | reverse complement strand
TGGCTCCGGAATCCGGCGATATCCTGGTCGAGGACAGTGGCCCCGGTGTGCCTGAGGACCAGCACGAGCGCATCTTCGAGCCTTTTTTCACAACCAAGGCGGGCGGCACCGGTCTTGGCCTGGCGACGGTGCACAGTATTGTCGATGGGCACGGCGGGCAGACCACCATCGAACGCAGCGCCCTCGGTGGCGCCTGCTTCCGGCTGCATTTTGGTCCGGATGCCGTCTTGAACTGACCATGAAATGGGGCTAAGCTGTCGGCACCATTCTGACCCCGGAGACCTGTCTTGAGTGAACCTGCCTACCGCATTTTGATTGTTGACGACGAAGAGAGCCTGCGCGAGTTCCTGGGTATCATGCTGACCCGGGAAGGGTACGAGGTGGAAACTGCCGCCGACGGCGGCCAGGGAATCGAGCGTCTGCGTCAGTCGGGCTTCGATCTCGTCATTACCGACATTCAGATGCCGCGGGTGGACGGCTTCGGGGTTCTCAACCATGTGCTCGATCATTCCCCCGACACCGTTGTGATCATGATCACGGCCTTTTCGTCCACCGAACAGGCCGTCGAGGCGATGAAGCTGGGCGCCTACGACTACATCACCAAACCTTTCAAGAACGACGAAATCCGCCTGATTGTCAAAAATGCGCTGGAACGCCGGGATCTCAGGCGTGAAAACCGCAAGCTGCGTCAGCAGCTGAGCGACCGCTACTCCTTTCACAATCTGATCGGCAAGAGCAAGGCGATGCAGCAGGTCTTCGACCTGGTGGAAAAGGTCGCCGCCAGTCGTGTCAACGTGCTGATCACCGGCGAAAGCGGTACCGGCAAGGAGATGGTCGCGCGTGCCATTCACTTCAGTGGCGACCGCGCCAACGAACCTTTTGTGCCCATCAACTGCGGTGCCATTCCCGAAAACCTGCTGGAGAGTGAACTGTTCGGCCATGAAAAGGGGAGTTTCACCGGCGCGACCCAGCGCAAGGAAGGTCTTTTCGAGGTAGCGGTCGGCGGTACCCTGTTTCTCGATGAGATCGGCGAACTGCCGCCGATGATGCAGGTCAAGTTGCTGCGCGTGCTGCAGGACAGGGAGATCCGCCGGGTCGGCGGCACAAAGAATATCCCTGTCGATGTGCGTGTAATCGCCGCCACCAACAAGGATCTCGAGAGCGAGGTGAGCGAGGGCCGCTTTCGCGAGGACCTCTTTTACCGGCTCA
>RFIO01000534.1 GCA_003695205.1 Deltaproteobacteria bacterium | reverse complement strand
TCACAGGGGAGAGTGGGAGGTTTTTTAGAGTCAGACTCCGCTGACTTCCAGCCGAACGCAGTGTTCGCTCGACCAGTTCGAAGAATCGCTGATTCTTGGAATATCGACCAGGCTGCCGACCCGAAAGGGGCCGGCCGCCTCGAGCAGCTGGACCCGCACCTGATCGGTGCGCAACGCCTCGACCCGGGCGCGGGCGCGGTAACGACCGCGGAAGTCGAACCAGAAAGCGGTCACTTCGACCCCGGCGCGCAGGGCCATGTCTTCCTGGTGCAGGGCGAGTATCGGATCGGGTCCCATCAGGCCACCTCCGCACCGGTGAAGTGTCGCTGCAGGTGCGAGCTGAGCATCGCCTCGTACTCGGCTTCGGCGTCCTGCTGATAAACCAGGCTGGAGGCGATTTCGCTGGCCAGGATGGCAGCCTTGTATTTGACCGGCAACTGACTGATCCGCTTGCGGAATTTCGGCGTTTGGCGCAAAAGGCGCGGCAGATGCGCCTGCAACGCGCGGCGGTAGAGGGGCTTTTCCGCCAGTTCGGGGCGCTGCTGAAAATAGTTGAACAGTCGGGCGTAATGGGCGTTGATTTCACGCGAGATGGCAGCGGAGATGTCGGTGAAGCTGCCAAGACCTTCGGCATGGCGCCGGAAGATCAGCTTCGCTTCGTCCGCCGCCCGACGAACCAGGATATCGAGCACGTCGGCAACGTAGCGCTCCTTGTGCTCGAAAAACTCCCTCTCGTTCATCAGCAGATTGGCGATGATTTCGTAGCTGGAGGAGATAACACCGCACTTGTTGGCCGAAGCGTCGCGCATGATGACTATCCCGGCTTGCTGCAGCAGGTCACGCGCGTCCGGGGTGATAAAGGAGTTGGCCCCCTCGACGATGGCGCGGGCGCTGGGACGGCCTTCGGGGACGAAACGCTCCCAGTTGCCGGCGTGGATGGTCTCCGGTCGGCCGCCGGCCGGAATGAACAGGTCGGCTTCAACCGTGAAGACCAGGCTGTTGAACAGCCGGTAGAATTCGTCGACGGTGATCCATTCCTCGACCAGCTGGTCGCCCTGGCGGCTGACCTTGCGGTAGAGTTCGCGCAGGCCGTCCTGACGGGTCTGGCTGCGGAAGATCATCATACCGCCGTCGTGCAGGGCCTCGGGATCGTATTGATCGATGTCGTGCCGCAGCACCACCTGGGAGAGGGCCTCATGATCGGCACCCTGGGGATCGTACATGGCGCCGGTACCGTCGAGAACCAGGCGAATCTGAACCTTCGGCGAACGCTCCAGCAGCAGGCGCAGGGCATTGCCGGCCACATCCCCTCCGGGACCGCCGGTCATCTTGACACTGAAGGCGTCCTTGCGCATGTCGATGCCAAGCTGCTGCAGGGTGATGTCGGCGAAGGTGATCACTCCGGTCGAGGTGACGCCGTATTCCTTGTGGTTGATACCGAACTTCTTGCTGGAGATCACGCCGGGGCCCAGCAGATAACCGCGCTTGGAGGAGATGCGCGCGATCAGTTCGACCATCTCGTCGTGCATGTTCTCGTCCGGCCCCAGTTCAATCGGCTCATCCTCACGGTAGTAATCGACGACGCGCGGATCGCGCGCGATGCCGTTTTCGGTGACGTAGATGTCGAGAAAAGCCTGAATGAAGCCGTACTGCAGCTTGTAGAGCCGGCGCGTGACCATTTCCCGGTTGGCAATGTCGGCGGCGTCCAGCACCACCACCATCTTCGAGCCGCCCTCATAGATGTCCTTGTTCTTCAGGTGCTGGGTATGGGCCAGGACATAGTTTTCGCGGAACAGGGTGTTGGCGTTGGTGATGAAATCATCCCGGTTCTTGGCCAGAACAGTACGCCAGCCACCGCGGGCAATGTCGGAAAAACCGATGTGATAGCCACAGCCGTGCCGGCCGAAGAAGAAAGTCACCCTGAAGGGGCGCTCGGGCGGCAGGTCTGAGGTGAACTCCGGTCCCAGCTTGTCGAGGTAGGCCGGATCGAGCCGGAAAGCCAGGGCGTGCTTCTCGGCGACGAAAAAGTTGGTCTTCAGGGTATGCTCTATCAGCAGCAGGCAGCAGCGGAAGATGGTGCGCCGGATGCCGTCGAGGTAGGCGTGGCCGGTGTTGTAGTCTTCGATGGCCTTTCCGAGTTCCTCCCGCTCCGTCTGATAGGCCTGTTCGCGCTCCCTGAGCCCCGGTTCGAAACGGGCCCGGAACAGGGCGACCAGCCGCAGAGTCATTTCCAGGTCGGACATGAAGGCGTTCTCCACCTCCTGGTAGCCGAACCGGTCGGGCTGGTTGTGGGCCAGGGTCGTATGACAGAAGCTGATGAAGGCGTTGACCAGCGAAGCGTCAATACCCGTCATCTTTCCCCTGGTCACGTACTGCTCGTAGGTCGCCGATACGGTGGTGAGAATCTGGGTGTTGAACAGTTCCTGCTTGAGCTGGTTGTAGAGGAAACCGTCCTTTTCCAGCAGCGACTCGCCGTTGCCGTGCAGATAGAAGGTGCCGAGGAAATAGGGATGCAGGCCGTTGTGAATGGTCAGCACATAGGCGCGCTTGATGCCGAGACCGAGACGCTTGTAGACCTCCATCACCTGGTGCAGGAAGTCGAGCTGCGGCGGGTTGCCGGCAGCGAAAAGAATCCGGTACTCCGGCTGGTCGACGATCTCCTGGGCCGGTTCGGCGTCGAAATGCACCCCGCCGCCGGCCACGGCCTGCTGATAGAGCCATAGTATCTGCGCTACGCGCCGCGGCGGTGAATAGCGCACATAGTTCTGGTTGTTGACGAACAGCAGGTGCAGCTCCTTTTCCAGCCGGGCGAACTCGTAGGCCGGATAATGCTCCTTCAGCGCCGCACGAACGGCGCGCGCAATGGTACGCGGCACCTTGACATGGTCGCTTGCGGCGATATCCTCGGCCGTCTTGCGATCGAATTCGAAGCGCTGCAGCTCCAGCTCCTCGCCGATGCCCGGGATGGGCGCGTACGAATGGGTGAACTGGGCGTAGCTGATTTCCCGCTCGCGAAGCAGTCTCAAAGTGTCATAGAGACTGCCCGGCCGGTTCAGGCGCGCGATCACCAACGATTCCGGCGTGTCGCGCAGCACCAGGCGGCGGGTATCTTTCAGCGTCGGCATCTGGATGGCGAGCGAGCCGATGGCGTCGGCCTCGTCGCGCATGGTCACCGACAGG
>RFIO01000533.1 GCA_003695205.1 Deltaproteobacteria bacterium | reverse complement strand
GCCGAGAGGCGACGCTTGTGAGTGATCTCGGAGAGCGGGTTGGTCTGATCCATGAACTGCGAGAGCTGGCTCGAACCGAAGAACTCCTTGACCACAGCCGAGACCGGCTTGGAGTTGACCAGATCGTGCGGCATCATGCTGTCGACTTCCTGCAGGCTCATGCGCTCCTTGATGGCGCGCTCCATGCGCACCAGGCCGACGCGATACTGGTTTTCCAGCAGTTCGCCGACAGCGCGAACCCGCCGGTTGCCGAGGTGGTCGATGTCATCAATGCTGCCGCGGCCGTTGCGCAGGTCGATCAGGTAGCGGACGATTTCGAGGATATCCTCCTTGGTCAGCGTCCGATGCTCGAGCGGGGTGTCGAGCTTGAGCTTGTAGTTGATCTTAAGGCGGCCCACCGTCGACAGGTCATAGCGCTCATCATGAAAGAAGAGCCCCTCGAACAGTGCCGTGGCGCTGCGCAGGGTCGGCGGATCGCCGGGACGCAGCCTCCGGTAGATTTCAATAATGGCGTCCTCGGTGCTCGCGGTCTTGTCAAGCAGCAGGGTGTCACGCAGGTAGGGGCCGTTGACGTGAGGATCGATGAACAGCACCTTGAAGTTTTCGATACCGCGCTTTTTCAGCTCCTCGATCTTGGCCTCGGACAACTCCTCGTTGCACTCGACGATGATCTCCCCCGAGGCGGTATCGACAATGTCGCCTGAGGCGACCCGTCCGACAAGTTCCTCCTCCTCGAGATCGAGCCACTCAAGCCCGGCCTCCTCGATCTTCCGCAGGGCGGCCCTGGTGAACTTGCGGTTCGCCTTGACCAGCACGTTGCCGTCGGAATCGACCACGTCGCGCACCGCCTTCTGGCCGGCAAGCAGCTTCAGGTCGACCTTCTTGCGGAAACGGCCGTCGGCGAAGACAATTTCCTCGGAATCGTAATAAATATTGAGCAGCTCCTCGACGCTGTAGCCGAGAGCCTTGAGCAAAACCGTCGCCGGCAACTTGCGGCGGCGGTCGATACGGACATAGAGAATGTCTTTATGATCAAAGTCGAAGTCGAGCCAGGAGCCGCGATAGGGGATGACCCGGGCGTTGTAGAGCAGTTTGCCCGAGGCGTGGGTCTTGCCCTTGTCGTGGTCAAAGAAAACACCGGGTGAGCGGTGCAGCTGGCTGACGATGACCCTTTCAGTCCCGTTGATAATAAAGGTGCCGTTTTCGGTCATCAGGGGGATTTCGCCGAAGTAGACCTCCTGCTCCTTGATGTCGCGAATCGACTGAACGCCGGATTCCTTGTCGACGTCCCAGGAGACCAGGCGAACCCGGACCTTGACCGGAGCGGCGTAGGTCATACCCCGCTGATGGCATTCCTCCACGTCATACTTGGGGGTGCCGAGGGAGTAGGAGACATACTCGAGCGAGCAGGTCTCACTGAAATCCCGAATGGGGAAAACCGAGCGGAAAACCGCTTCCAGGCCGATATTCTGCCGTGCGGAAGCAGGCAGGTCGGACTGAAGAAATCTTTTGTAGGAGGTTTTCTGGATGTCGATGAGGTTGGGGATATCAATGATGTCCTTGATATCGGCGAAGTGCTTCCTCAGCAACTGGTTATTCGCAATCGAATAAGCCATGGGTTCTCCT
>RFIO01000074.1 GCA_003695205.1 Deltaproteobacteria bacterium | reverse complement strand
TTCCGGCGTTTGCACGCCAGACTGGCGCGGCATGTCTTTCCTGCCACTTCCAGTCCTTCCCGACTCTGTCCGCTTTCGGTCGCTCCTTCAAGATGGGCGCTCTGACCGACGTAGGCGAGCAGGCCCTGGTCGAGGATGAGGCTCTGTCCATCCCGGCCGTCCTGAACGCGACCGTCGTGTTCCGTCCGCAGATCCAGAACCAGAAGACGTCGACATCGACGACCAGCGGGTCCACGACGACCAAGACCATCTCCTACGGGGATCAGGTGGTCCTGATCGGCGGCCGCATCGGCCCGAACGCCGGTGCCTTCGTTGAGCTCGGCGGCGGCGCTTTCGGCAACCACCAGCTGTTCACGTCGTTCGATCTGGGCGGTGTCAAGGCCGGTCTTAACTACTACAACACCGGTTTCGGTGAGGACGCCGGCCTGCAGCTGGGCAACGTCTGGGGTCAGCACGGCGCCATGATGGGCATGCGCAGCGTGTCCGCGAACCAGAAGCTGTTCAAGGGCGAGGCTCTTGGCGGCGGCCAGTTCGCCGGTCTCGCTGCCTGGGCCGGCAACGACATGGGCGCGATCCAGATCGGCCTGGTGGTTCCGTCCGACGGCACTACCTTCGGCGGTAACTTTGCCGACCCGACTGTGCCTCCGGCCCAGCAGACGGCCAATGACATCCAGATCAGCACCTGGAAGGCCGCGCCGATGATCCGCGCGCAGGGCTTCTTCGATGTCGGCGGCATGTCGGCCGAGGTCGGTGCGATCTTCGTTTCCGGCAATGTCGGTGACGCTCTTGGCACCGGTGGTTCGGCGCTCAATAACGTGAATACTCTGTTTGCAGCCGGCACTCAGGCCAAGCTGAAGCGCTGGGGTCTCGAGGCCGCGCTCGAGGGCGAGATGGGCGACACCCAGTTCGGTGTCTATGCCGACTATGCCTCGGCAGCTAAGTCCAGCGGCAACAGCGTGAACCTGTACAACGGCTTCAACGCCGCAAGACAGTCCAAGACCGTCAACGGCTGGTCCATCCGCGGCACGGTCAAGCCGGTGCACAACCTGGTTCTGGGTCTTGGCTACGGTCAGCTGAAGCGCGGTCTGACGGGCGACGTCACCAACAAGACTCTGCACGTTGCGGCCGAGTACGAGTTCTACCAGAACTTCGTCGTGGCGCTCACCTACACCGACGAGAAGGGTGTTGGTTTCGTCAACGGTGCGACCACGAAGACCACGCTGCTGGATATCGAGGCTCTGCTGTAAGCAGACCACGCATCCACGGGATGATCTGGGAAAGGGCGGCTTCGGCCGCCCTTTTCTTTTGTTTTGGGAACCGCGAAGGACGCAAAGATCTCGAAGGCTTCTCTTTCTAGTATGTTCCTTTGCGGACCTTGGCGCCCTTTACGGTTCATCCAGGCATTGACCACAGCGCCCGTGCGCGCTTGAATCGCGATCCATGAAACGACTGCTGATCTTCCTGCCATTTCTTCTGATGCTCGCCTCCTGCTCCGGCATGCCGAAGCTGTTCTGGGATGTGGACGAGGGCAAGGATCAGCCGGCCTATGCCGGGGCTGAAGGTGGCTCGCAGGCCGCGAGCCGCAAACCGTTGACGGTGCCGCCGGAGCTCAGATCGGAGCTTGAGCTGCCACAGGGCGAGGCCGTGGGCACGCAGGCGCAGGGGCCGGTGGCCGAGAAGTATCGCCAGGCCGTGGCCGGCAAGGC
>RFIO01000532.1 GCA_003695205.1 Deltaproteobacteria bacterium | reverse complement strand
TTTACGTGTTACCAACACCCTAAGGAGACTGGGACATGAGAGTTTTTGTCACGGGTGGCACCGGATTTGTCGGCCACGAACTGGTCAGTCAACTGCTGGCCGCTGAGCACGAAGTCATCTGCCTGGCCAGGCCGGGCTCAGAGGGCAAACTGGCGCGCCATGACCGGCTGCGAATCCAGCCGGGCGATGCCGTTTCGGGTGACGGTCTCGATCAGGGCATGGCCGGCTGCGACGCGGTCATCCACCTGGTCGGCATCATCCGCGAATTCCCCGCGCGCGGCATCACCTTCGAAAAACTGCACGTCCAGGCGACCGAGCGCGTGGTCGCCGCCTGTTCACGAAACGGCATCCGTCGCTACCTGCACATGAGTGCCAACGGCACCCGGCCGGATGCAGTCTCCCCCTACCACCGGACCAAGTGGCAGGCCGAAGAGCTGGTGCGCAATGCGAACCTGGACTGGACCATCTTCCGGCCGTCACTCATCTATGGCCCCGGCGACCAGTTCGTCAACATGCTTGCCGACCAGGTGCGCAAGTTACCGCTGGTGCCGGTCATCGGTGACGGCAGCTACCGCATGAGCCCGGTGGCGGTCCAAGATGTCGCCTGCAGCTTTGTTCGCGCCCTGGAACGGCCTCAGACGATTGGCCAATGCCACCATTGCGGCGGGCCCGGGAGCCTGAGTTACAACGAGATTCTCGACACCATCGGCCGGGTTCTGGGTAAAAACAGGGTCGGAAAACTGCACAACCCGGTCGGCCTGCTGCGTCCCCTGGTCAGCCTGCTCGAAGGCTTCAGCGCCTTCCCCCTGACCCGGTCGCAGATGACCATGCTGCTGGAAGGCAACGAAGTCGACCCCGCCGCCTGGGCGCAGGCCTTCGACATCGACCCCGTCCCCTTCGAGGAGGGTATCCGCGCCTACCTGAAACAACCGTAATCAAGGCCGAATCTGGACATCCTCAAGCTCTGGCCCCATAATGTCGGCATGCCAACCGCTCCCGGGAGCCCGACATGCGTCTGACCATCAAGATTGCCTTCGCCCTGGTGCTGATCCTGGCGATCTTCTTTTCCATCCACAGCTGGCAGTCGATCCAGCGCGAGCGCGAGAAGATCAAGGCCAGTCTCAGCCGCGAAGCCCGACTGGTTGCCGGCACCCTGTCCAAGATGGTCGACGAGATCATGGGGCGCCAGGGGCTGCCGGCGGCCCTGCTCTTTCTTGAGCGAGCCGGCAACCTCGGCCGCGACCTGAAAGTGCGCTGGGTCTGGCTCGGCCCCGGTGTCGAGGAACGCTTCGCCCCCATCGATGATGACAAGCTGGCCGATGCCCGGCCGGGTGAAGCGGTCACCATCCTCGCCGAAACCCACGCCGGCGAAGACTACCTGTTCACCTACATGCCGGTGGCGACCCCCGACGGCCGCCTCGGCGCCATCGAGGTAAGCGAATCCCTGCAGGAGATGCGCGGCTACGTTGGCGAGAATGTGCGCCGTTCGGCCTTCACCCTGGGGGCCGGCATCGCCTGCAGCCTGCTGTTGATTACCGTGATCGGCAGCTTCTGGGTCGACCGGCCGGTGCGCCGACTGGCGGCCGAGGCCGACCGCATCGCCTCCGGCGACTTTTCCGGCCCCCTGCACGGTTTCGGCCAGGACGAATTCGGCGAGCTCGCCCTGGCGCTGGAACGGATGCGCGACCAGCTCGCTTCGGCGCGCAACGCCGAACAGCTGCGTCTGGAGGCGCTGGAGAAGCTGCGGCACACCGAACGGCTTGCCACCCTCGGCCGGCTGTCGGCCGGCATGGCCCACGAACTGGGGACGCCACTCAATGTCATTTCCGGACGCGCCAAGATGCTGCAGGGCATGACCGAAGACGAAGGCATCCGCCGCAGCGCTGGTATCATCTTCGAACAGGCCGAGCGCATGACGGCCATCATGCGCCAGCTGCTCAACTTCGCGCGCCGTAATCCGCCGCGCAAAACCGCCATCGACCCCGACCAGCTGCTCACGGCCGTCTGCGACCTGCTCGCCCCGACCGCCGACAAGCAAAATGTGCAGCTGGAACACCGCTGCGAACTGGTCGAAAGCCGCATCATGGCCGACGCCGGCCAGCTGCAGCAGGTCCTGGTCAACCTGGCGATGAACGGTATCCAGGCCATGAAGGACGGAGGCACCTTGACCCTGCGTTGCTTCCGCCCCGACAACCCGCAGCCCCCCGAGGAGGTGGAACCCTCCGACAGCTGGCTGGCCATTGAGGTCACCGACCAGGGCTGCGGCATCCCGGCTGACCACCTCGACCACCTGTTCGATCCCTTCTTCAGTACCAAGGACGTCGGTGAAGGGACCGGCCTGGGGCTGTCGATCGCCTGGGGCATCGCCCGTGACCACGGCGGCTGGATCGGAGTTCGAAGCCTGGTGGGCAGGGGCAGCAGCTTCACCCTCTATCTGCCGGATGAAGCCGGGAAGGAGACCGCATGAACCGGGACAGTCAACCGACGGTGCTGGTGATCGACGACGATGCGGCCATGCGCGAGATGCTGGCCGAAGATCTGGGCCGGCGCGGCTATGACGTGCTGGAGGCCTCGGCCGCCGAACCGGCACGTGACCAGCTTGCCGGCCACGACGTCGATATGGTTCTCACCGACCTGAACATGCCCGGTATCAGCGGTGTCGACCTGTGTCGCCAGCTGCACCGCGACCGCCCCGACATGCCGGTGCTGATCATCACCGCCTTCGGCTCCCTTGATACCGCCATCGAGGCCCTGCGCGCCGGCGCCTACGACTTTGTCACCAAACCGGTCGATCTCGACCTGCTCGATCACGCCCTGAATCGTGCCTTCCAGCACCGTCAGCTGCAGCGCAAGGTACGCCTGCTCGATGCCGAAATCGCCCGGGTGCGCCCGAGCAGCGACCTGCTCGGCGACGGCAGCGCCATGCGCGAGGTCCGGGAACTGATCTCCCGGGTTGCCCCCCTCGACACCTCGGTGCTGATCACCGGCGAATCGGGCACCGGCAAGGAACTCGCCGCCCGCGCCCTGCACCGGCAGAGCGGCCGCAGCGGCAGCTTCGTCGCCGTCAACTGCGCCGCCCTGCCCGAAAACCTGCTGGAGAGCGAACTGTTCGGCTACCGCAAGGGCGCCTTTACCGACGCCCGGGAAAACCGGGCCGGTCTGTTTCTCGATGCCGACGGCGGCACCCTGCTGCTCGACGAGATCGGCGAGATGCCCCTGGCGCTGCAACCGAAGCTGCTGCGTGTCCTGGAGGAGAAGAGGGTCCGGGCCATCGGCGGCAGCCGGGAGGTCAGCGTCGATGTCCGCATCGTCGCCGCGACCCACCAGGATCTCGAGCAGGCGGTCGCCGGGGGGCGTTTCCGCGAAGACCTCTTCTACCGCCTGAACGTCATCACCCTGGAGATGCCGCCCCTGCGCGAACGGGGCAACGATATCCTGATGCTGGCCCAGACGTTCTGCGCCGAGTTCGCTGCCGCCATGAACAAGCCGGTCAAGGGCCTGTCGGAGCCGGCAGCCGCCCTGCTGCTGAACTACAACTGGCCCGGCAACGTGCGCGAGCTGCGCAACGTCATCGAACGCGCCGTCGCCCTGACCCGGCATGACCGGCTCACCACCGAGGACATGCCCGCCAAATTGCGCGCAGGCGCTGGCGACCGGCAGCTGCCTGAGCTGGACACCGATGCCAGCCTGCTGCCGCTGGCGGAGATGGAACGTCGCTACATCGAGCGGGTCCTGGATGCCTGTGACGGCAACCGTTCGGTCGCCGCCCGCATTCTCGGCATCGACCGAAAGACCCTCTACCGCAAGCTGCAGACCGACAGCTGAGGCATTTTGCCCCAACGGGGCAGATCGCCCCACCCCCACAGGCACAAAACCCGCAGAAAACGGCCCTTCAACTTGGCACGGTCCCTGCTCATTCCAAGGGCGACTGTCGAAGAGCTCACGTTATGAACACTGAACTGCGGGACGATTGTAGCCACATCCTGCTGGCCGAAGACGACGATGCCATGCGCGAGATGCTCGCCTTCTGCCTTTACCGCGACGGCTACCGGGTGACCACCTGTGGTGATGGCCTCAGCCTCTACCGCCTCCTGGAGGCTGGGGCCACCGATTTCGACCTGGTGATCACCGACATCCGCATGCCGGCCCTGACCGGCACCAAGGTCCTCGAGGCGATCTCGGACCTGCAGCACCGCCCTCCGGTCCTGTGCATGACTGCTTTCGGGGACGAGGCGACCCGCCGACAGGCGTGCCAGCTCGGCGCAATCGACCTGCTTGACAAACCCTTCGACATCGACGAATTCATCGAAAAGGTCAGACGCCTGTGTCCGGCTCAACGACCGGCGCTGGCCCTGTGATATTCCAACAATAAAAACCAGCTCGGAGGTGTCACAAGATGCAACCACGCGCAAACATCTTCAGATTCGGCCTGTTGCTGCTGCTATCCCTCGCATTGGCACTGCCGGCGACCGTCGGTTCGGCGTTGGCCCAAAAGGACGCCATCGAGAGCCTGAAACAGACCGGCCAGGCCTTCCGGGCCGTGGCCAGGAAGGTATCCCCGGCGGTCGTCTTCATAAAGGTGGAGAAGGAGTCGGAAGTCGCCATGCCGGAGTTCCCCTTCGGCGACGAGCTCTTCCGACGCTTCTTCGGCGCGCCGCCGGCTCCGGAGCACCAGCCGAAAACCCGCAAGCGCAAGGCCCGTGGCCAGGGATCGGGTTTCATCATTTCGCCCGACGGCCTGATCATGACCAACAACCACGTGGTTGGCGATGCCGACAAGGTGACCGTGCGCCTGCTCGACGGCCGTGAATTCACTGCCGATACCATCGGCACCGACCCGGCTACCGACATCGCCCTGATCAAGATCGACGAAACCGACCTGCCCTTCCTGAAGCTGGGCAATTCTGACAGCCTCGAAGTCGGTGACTGGGTGCTGGCGGTCGGCAATCCCTTCGGCCTGTCCCACACCCTGACCGCCGGTATCGTCAGCGCCAAAGGGCGCAGCGGCATCGGCCTGAACGACTACGAAAACTTCATCCAGACCGACGCCGCCATCAACCCCGGCAACTCGGGCGGCCCGCTGGTCAATCTCGACGGCCAGGTCGTTGGCATCAACACCGCCATCTTCAGCCGCAGCGGTGGCTACATGGGGATCGGCTTCGCCATCCCCATCAATATGGCCAAAAAGATCCGCGACCAATTGGTCAAACACGGCAAGGTCATCCGCGGCCGCCTCGGCGTCTATATCCAGGACCTGACGCCTGATCTGGCGGAATCCTTCGGCATCGACAAGCGCAAGGGCATCCTGATCGCCCAGGTGATCGAGGATTCCCCGGCTGAAAAGGCGGGCCTCATGCGCGGCGACGTCATCCTGCGTATCGATGGCGATCCGGTCGGCAAGGTAGCGGATTTCCGCAACCGCATCGCCCTGACCGCCCCCGGCACCAGGGTCACCCTGCTTGTGCTGCGTGACGGAAAAAAGAAGAAAATCAAGGTCACCATCGAGGCGATGGAAGGGGGCGAGGTCGCCAAAGCCGGCACCAGCTCTATCAGCAGCTACGGCCTTTCCCTCCAGCCACTAACCCCTGAACTGGCCGATCGCCTCGGCTACGAAGGGGAAAAGGGCGTGCTGGTTGCCGGGGTCGAACCGGGGTCCCCGGCCGAGGAGGCCGGCATCGAGCGCGGCGACCTGATCCTCGAGGTCAACCGTGTCAACGTCACCACGCCGGCCGAGGTGCGCGAGGCGCTGAAAAAGAGCCGCGGCGCCAAAGCCGTGATGCTGGTGCGCCACGGCGAAACCACCCGCTACCTGGCCCTGCATCCAAACGAATAGACCCGCCAACGAGATCCGCTCTCGTTGCCTCCTTGGGCGCCCTGACGGGCGCCCTTTTTTTGTTCGTCCTGACGCGCCCTCCGTTCAGTGGCTTCCACTGGGAAAAATGGCCTTCAGGCTTCCCCCCTCCCCTTGAGGGAGGGAAAATTGGCCCCTGACCAACGAAAAAAGCAGACCGGTTTTCCATCCACCACAAATGTCAGAGAATGCGGCGCCGCAAATCTCCGACACTGTTGGCAGGAGGAGAGTTTCGAAGACGAAACGGGCTCCCGCGCATCGGCAGCCAATCATCCAGACCGAACGTCCGTGAC
>RFIO01000531.1 GCA_003695205.1 Deltaproteobacteria bacterium | reverse complement strand
GATGGCAATCACTTCGTTGGTGGCATGGGCAACATGCGCCGCCGCCGTGTTGCCGTCGATACAAACCATCCTGCGTGACATGTACGTCCTCCTTTTGGCGTGATGACTGCGTGTCAACAGTTCTGTCCGTCACTCTCCCCAATGAGCGGCGGTGTTTGAGCGGTACTCCCGGCCCGCTTGCGGTATACGCCTGCGGGCAAAAAAAATCACAGCTCGCGACGATTCTCCACTGCCCTGTGCACGGTGGTGTCGTCGATAAATTCGAGATCGCTGCCGGTCGGGATGCCGTGGGCCAACCGCGTCACCCGAACCCCTTTGGCCCGGACCAGGTCGGCAACGTAAAGCGCCGTGGCGTCGCCTTCGACCGTGAAGTTGGTGGCGACCAGCACCTCCTCGACACCACCATCGAGACGCGCCAGCAGCTCGTCAAAACGAAGGTCATCCGGCCCGATGCCATCGAGGGGCGACAGCACGCCCTGCAGCACATGGTAGCGGCCGCGAAAGGACCGGCTGCGCTCGATGGCCAGCAGGTCCTGTGGCTGCTCGACGACGCACAGTAACCGCTCGTCCCTGGTTGGATCGGTGCAGATCGGGCAGGGATCGTTCTCGGTCATGTGGTAGCAGATCGAGCAGAACCCTATTTTTCTGTGCAACTCCAGGATGGCCCCGGCGAGCGCCTCGGCATCGCTTTCGGGCCGCGACAGCAACGAGAAGGCCAACCGCGTTGCCGTCTTCTTGCCAACACCCGGAAACTTGGCCAGTTCGGCCACCAGCCGGGCGAAGGACGGGATGGAGTCTAGCATGAGAAATCCCCGATTTCCAACTTCTTTGGAACGCCGTTTTATTTTTACAGGGTCGCCAAAAAATCTTTACAACGACCTTAAAACTTTTTGGTCAATTGGTCAGGCCACGGCCGTTGTAATACCACGCTTTCAAGCGAAAGATCAAGGATTTATCCCCTGTTTCTCCCAGACGAAAGCTATGTTTCACGCCGTGAAAACCGGTTCCATAAAACACGAAGGCGCTCCGATACCGGAACGCCTTCGTCTCTCCCTCGTCAGAACAGCCCCGGTATGTTCATCCCCCCGGTCAGCTTGCCCATCTCTTCCTGCATCATCTCCTGGCTCTTCTTCATTGCCTCATTGACCGCCGCCAGAACCAGGTCCTGCAGCATATCGACATCCTCCGGGTCGACGGCTCCGGGGTCGATGGTCAGGGACACAAGCTGCTGGCGCCCGTTGGCCACCGCCGTCACCATGCCGCCGCCCGCCGAGGCCTCGACCTGCCGCTCGGCCAGTTCCTCCTGCAGGCGCATCATCTTCTTTTGCATCATCTGCGCCTGCTTCATGATATTACCCAACCCTTTTGCCATAACTGAAACCTCCTGGCGCCCGCAGGCGCGGTATATTTCGTTCGGCGGACATGCGCCCGGCATGTGCCGCCCTGCTGATCAGACTGACGCCCCGCCCTGAGCGCTTCGTCGTCAGACAAACCCCTTGTCGATCGGCCGGACCTCAACCACCTCGGCCTCGAAAATCTCCCGGGCGGAACGTACCGCCGGATGGTTGACGGCATCTTCGCGCAGCCGTCTTTTCCGATCGGTCTCTTTGCGACTGCGTTCTTCTGCGAGAGAGGGCGGCGCCTGTGCCTTCTCCGCCTCAAGTCCTTTCACCACCAGTGTCGTCTCGACCCCGAAAAACTCTGTCGCCAGCGCGTTGACCGCCTGCCGGTCATCATTGTCGGTCAGCTGGGTCAGTTCGAAGGAGTTCTTCGGCAGCCCGATTTCCAGTTTCGGCGGCTCAAGACTTAAAGGACTGGCTTTTTCGAGAATGGCGCCAAGGCGTGGCCGCCGGCGCTTGACGTGTTCGACAAGCCCCGGCCAGCCGCCCTCTCCGGGCGAAGGAGCGACCGGGGCTTCAGGCTTTTTTGCCGCCGGGTCCTCCCGCCTTGAGGGTTGATTTGAAGCTGGTGGCGGGGCCACTCCCGCCGGAGGGGCGCCCCCGGACCCGGCTGCCGGCAGCAGCGCGGAGCGCAACCGCTTTTCAAGGTCGGTCAGGCGACGCAGAAGGGAGCCAACCTCTTCGGCGGGTGGCAGCAGGGCCAGGCGCAACAGGCCGGATTCGAGCACGAGGGTCTGCATCGACGCCGAGGCTACATCCGCCTCCAGCTTCAGCAGCACCCCCTGCATGCGTTGAAGGTCCTCCAGGCTGGTCTTGCCGGCCAGTTCCCGCAGATCGGCCAGCTCCTCGGCTGTGACATCGAGGGCATCGTCCGGGGCATCCAGCAGCAGACCGAGCAGCAATCCCCGGCAGAATTCGGCAAGATCGCGACAGTATTGCCGGCAGGAATAGCCCAGGTTGTCCACCTTGCGGACCAGCTCAACCAGCCCCGGGCAGTCCCGGCCGATCAGGGCGTCGAAGGTTTCGAACAGCAACCGCCGGTCGATAAAACCGAGCAGGCCCCGAACTTCGTCGTCGGCCACCTTGTCGCCGCAGAAGGCAATGACCTGGTCCAGGGCGGACAGGGAGTCGCGCATGCTCCCTTCTCCCCTGCGGGCAACCATGGTCAGGGCGGCATCGCTGATATCGATTCCCTCGGCATCGACAATCTGCCGAAGCCTCTCAACAACTCGCACCAGACCGATCTTGCGAAAATCGAAGCGCTGACAACGCGAAAGAATGGTGATCGGAATTTTGTGCGGTTCGGTGGTGGCGAAAATAAACTTGGCATGCGCCGGCGGTTCCTCAAGGGTCTTGAGCAACGCGTTGAAGGCATTGACCGACAACATGTGAACTTCGTCGATGATGAAAATCTTGAAGCGCGACTTGGAGGGGAGGTAGCGGATATTCTCCCTCAGCTCGCGGATGTCATCGACGCCGGTGTTCGAGGCACCGTCAATCTCGAGAACATCCGTTCCGTTGCCTTCAGCGATTTCCAGGCAGGAGGGGCACTGATTGCAGGGTTCGGCAGTTATGCCGGTTTCGCAGTTCAGTGCCTTGGCGAAGATGCGCGCGGCCGAGGTTTTGCCGACACCGCGGGCACCGGTGAACAGGAAGGCGTGGTGTACCCGGCCGGAACGGATGGCATTGGCCAGTGTCTGGCTAACGTGTTCCTGGCCGATCAGATCGGCGAAGGTCTGCGGCCGCCATTTCCGGGCCAGGACCAGGTAGGACATGGGCGCGTCTCCGTGATTTCCGGCGTGACGTTGCCGGCACAAGTGACAGCCAGGCACCCCCGCGGCACACGGGGAAAGCTGCTACCGCTGCTCCCTTCCGGGCCTGACGGGGTTCACAACCGCCCGTTG
>RFIO01000073.1 GCA_003695205.1 Deltaproteobacteria bacterium | reverse complement strand
TAGTCATCCATGCCGTGCCCGGGGGCAGTGTGGACACAGCCGGTTCCGGCCTCAAGGGTGACATGGTCGCCGAGGATGATGAGGGAGTTGCGCTCGTAGAAGGGGTGACGGCAGTTGCGGTTTTCGAACTCCTGCGCCCTGAAACGGGCAAGCACGCGTCCGTCATCGCGACCGACGGCCTGCATGACCTGCTGCCAGAGTCCTTCGGCCATCGCCAGCAGCTCCCCGCTGCTTTCAATCACGACATAGTCGAGCTCGGGGTTGAGGCAGATGCCGAGGTTGGCCGGAATGGTCCAGGGGGTGGTGGTCCAGATGACGAAATCGAGCGGTCGGTCGCCGACGGTATCGCGCAGGCTTTCCGGAAGTTCGTCCGCGTAGCGGAAGCGGACATAGATCGACGGTGACACGTGGTCATCGTATTCGACCTCGGCTTCAGCCAGGGCGGTGACGCAGGAGGAGCACCAGTGCACCGGCTTTTTCCCCTTGAACAGCCCGCCGCGCTCGGCAAAGCGTGCCAGTTCACGGGCGGTGGCGGCCTCGTAGTCGTCGGTCATGGTCAGGTAGGGATGGTCCCAGTCGCCGAACACGCCGAGCCGAATGAACTCGCGGCGCTGGATGTCGATCCATTCCTCGGCGTATTTGCGGCACTCCTTGCGGATCTGCGCCTTGGTCATCTCGCGCTTCTTCTTGCCGAGCTGCTGGTCGACCTTCAGCTCGATAGGGAGGCCGTGACAGTCCCAGCCGGGGATGTAGGGCGCGTAGAAACCCTGCATGCGTTTGGACTTGACGATGATGTCCTTGAGGACCTTGTTGAGGGCGTGGCCGATATGGATGTGGCCGTTGGCGTAGGGCGGGCCGTCATGCAGGGTGAAATTGGGGCGATCCTTGCCGGCGGCCTCGATCTTGTCCTCCAGGCCGATGCGCTGCCAGAGCTCGAGAATGTCAGGCTCACGCTTCGGCAGGTTGCCGCGCATGGGAAATTCGGTTTCGGGCAGGTTGAGAGTCTGCTTGTAGTCCATGAACCGCTCCTTGCAGTCCGGATGGTTCACGGTCCGGTGCCAGGGTGGGAGCGGAAGCGGAGGTGCTCTGGCGTGGCCGTGTGCCGGACGGAAATCAAGTGCGTAAACTTAGCAAAACAGCACCGATTTCGCAAGGAAAAGGCGGGGCCTGTCACGGCCGGGAGGTTGTGCGGAGGGCCCTCAGCCTGCAGGCGGCCGAAGCCGCCTGGCGGGCTGGACGGGGCGTGGAGGGTCAGACGGCCTGGCGATGGTCCAGGTGGTCGATTTCAAGGCTGGCCCGCAGCAAGTTGGAGATGTTGGTGCCGGCCTGCTTGGCCCGCTCCTGAAGCAGCTGCATCTCCTCGTCGTTGACCCGGCAGGAAATAATGAATCGTTTGGGGTTTTTGACCGATTTGCCCATTGCATCCACTCCTTCAATGAAATTTGACCGCGAAGGGTCGTGCGCGTTGTTGTTGTATACGTTTTGCAATGGGGTTGCCAAAAACGGCGGGGAAAAGATTAAAAGTGAAAATAACTTGTAAATACGGGTAGATATGGATTGTTTCGCTCTCTGGGTCAAAATGTCCCAACATGTACGTAGTGGACAAAATGACCCACAAATGGTGTGCGTGGGTCGTTTTGTCCCATCTGTCGTGCCGTCTACGGCACAGGCCTGTCGGTCATGGGCAGCGGTCGGCGTCTCAGCAGAAGATACCCGATGCCGCCGGCCAGCAGAGACCCGGCAAAGATGCCGATTTTGGCCGCGGGGGCAGCTGGCGTGGAACCGAAAGCCAGGGCGGTGATGAAGATGCTCATGGTGAAGCCGATCCCGGCCAGGAAACCGGCTCCGACGATGTCCTTCCAGGCCAGGTCATTGGCAAGGCGGGCGACACCGCAGCGTACGGCGAGCCAGGAAAAGAGAAAGATGCCGAGGGGTTTGCCGAGCAGCAGCCCGAGTCCGACCCCGGCGGTCACCGGTTCGGCCAGAGCTTCCGGCAGACCGGCCGCCCTGACGCGGACGCCGGCATTGGCAAGGGCAAATACCGGCATGACGCCATAGATGACCCAGGGATGCAGGCTGTGTTCAATCCGCTGCAGCGGACTCATGGCGTCGTGGCAGACGTGCTCAAGGGCCAGCAGGGTTCCCAGACGACTTTCTCGCTGAAAGGGTCCGGGTTCGTCCTCATGACGCAGGTAGTGGGCCATCAGCGTGTCGGCGCTGGCCAGAAACTGGGCGTGGTTGTGGCGCGGTCGTACCGGTATGACCGCGCCGACCAGGATGCCGGTGATGGAGGCGTGTATCCCCGAACTGAGCAGGGCCAGCCAGAGCAGCAGTCCGAACAGCAGGTAGAAGGGGAGTGTCTGGATACCGATACGGCTGCCAACAACCAGCAGCGCGAAGAGACCGGCCGCCAGCCACAGGGCAGTCGGGTTGAGTTCGCCGGTGTAGAAAAGGGCAATGACCAGAACAGCGCCCAGGTCATCGACAATGGCCAGGGCCGTCAGGAAGATTGCCAGGGAGCGCGGAATGCGGTCGCCCAGCAGGGCAATTACGCCCAGGGCAAAGGCGATATCCGTGGCCATGGGAATGCCCCAGCCGGAAAGAGTCGGCCGGCCGAGGTTGGTGCCGAGGTAGATCAGCGCCGGAACAACCATGCCGCCCAGGGCCGCGGCGATGGGCAGTGCCGCCTGGGTTGGCGCCGCGAGTTCGCCGGCCAGCAGTTCCCGTTTGATCTCCAGGCCGACGACAAAGAAGAAGACAGCCATCAGGCCGTCGTTGATCCAGTAATGCAGCGGCAATTCGAAGTTGGCGTGGCCGATGGTGAGGCCGATTTTGATATGCCAGAAGCCGTGGTAGGCCGGCCCGGCCGGAGAATTGGCCAGTACAAGAGCCACAAGGGTCGCGGCGAGCAGCAGGATGCCGCCGGCCACCTGGCTTTTGAAGAAATCCTCAAAGGGGCGCATTAGCGCGCTCATTCTGATCGGCATGGCAGTCCCTTCCAATGGGTTACTGCCATTGTGGCAGAGGTCGGAGCCTCGTCAAGGAATCGGTCAGGTGGAAAAGGCTTCACGCGAAGGGCAGTTGGCCATGAGCGGGCAGCTGTCGCACGTTGGTTTCCGCTTGCGGCAGATCTCCTTGCAATGACTCACGATCAGGGCGTGATATTCGTTGAACAGCTCCGGCTCCGGCGGCAAAAGGCGCATGAACAGATTGCGCATCTCCTCGTAGCTGCCTTTGCCCGGCAGCAGTCCGAGGCGATCGAGCAGGCGCCGGGTGTAGGCGTCAACCACGAAGCTGGCGTGGCCGCCGCCGTAGAGCAGGATCGAGTCGGCGGTTTCCGGGCCGATACCCCTGAGGCTGAGAAGTTCCTTTCGGGCAGAATCCGTATCCTGGGTCATCAGGTTTTCAAGCTCTCCGCCGTGATGTTTCGCCAGATGTCGGCAGAAGAGCTGCAGGCGCTCAGTCTTCTGGCGGAAGAAACCCGAGGGACGGATCAGTTCCTCCAGTTTCCCGGTTGGCAGTTTCAGCATGGAACTGCAGTCGAGGACGTTCGCCTGTTTCAGGTTGGCGATGGCCTTCTCCACGTTGGACCAGGCGGTGTTCTGGGTCAGGATGGCGCCAATGGCGGTCTCAAAGGGAGTGTCGGCCGGCCACCAGTTCTGGTGGCCGAAGTGTGCGCGCAGAAGGTCGTAGAGTTGCCGGATATCAAGTGTCCGGTTTGCTGTCGAGCTCATGGAGCGGGTTGTAGCATGGGAAAGATTGGTCGACAAGGTGGGTTTTCGATAAAGATTTCCCCGTGCGCCGCCGATGTGTTCTGCAACAGGGCCCGCCCCTGAAATCAGGGAGGATAGCAGAATGTTTTCATGGCGCTTCGGTCGATTGGGTGATGGCGTGAAGTCATCCCTGCGTTCATTTCGTCTGACGACCAACTGGAAGATGGCGGCGATCGGCACCATCGGTTGCCTTGGGCTGATTGTTCTCGGCGGCCTCGGATATTGGGCGAGTCTGACCATGGACAACACAGCTCGTGACGTGCTGGAACAGGAGCGTCTCGCTCGGTCGGTCGAGGTGCTGCGGCGCGATATGGTGGCCCTGAACATGAGCATCACCGAGCTGTTCGCTTTTCCTGAACGGGGGGCGGCGCACCTTGATCAGCTGCGCAGGGATGTCGCGGAGCTGGTCGGCCGTGCCGAGACTCTACGACCCCGGGTGAGGGCTGAAGAGCAGCAGACCCTTGTGAAGCAGACACTGGGCAATCTTGAAGATCTGGGTATGTTCATGGAGTACGACCTTCCGGAGGTTTTCGAGCTTGACCGGTCGGTGCCGGATGGGTTGGCGCGCCTGCGGGAGCTGAACAAGTCCAGAAATCTTTTCTACGATTTTGCCGGGCGCACCATGTCCAAGCTGGTGGATCTGATCGTGGCCGATGCCGAGCAGGCCCGGGTTGCGCTTGAGGCGACAGGCAGAAAGGTACGTCTGGCATTGGTCGCGGCCTTTGTCCTGACGGCCTGCATTCTGGGCCCGATTTTTTTCCTGTTTCGCAATTCGATCGTGCGGCCCCTGGCATCGGTTGTGGCCATGGCGAGGGATTTGCGCAACGGCAGGGTCGCAGCCAGGGTCGAGGTCGGGCGGCGCCGGGACGAATTCCGTGACATGGCTGATGCCCTCAACGGTTTCGCAGACAGCCTGGAACACGAGGTGGTCGACTACCTGCAGAAACTTGCCGCAGGCGATCTGAGCGGCACCATTACTCCGGCCGGGACCGACGATCGTCTTCGCCAGGCCTTGATCAAGGTGGGACAGGATCTCGACGAACTGCTGCGCACCCTGCAGACAACCGGCCTGAATCTGGGTGAGAACACCGAGAAGACCAGAGAGATCAGCCAGTCACTCAGTCGGCAGGCGGCCGAGCAGGCTGCTTCGCTGGAAGAGATCGGAGCCTCGCTCGGCCAGGTGGCAGACCAGGTGCAGACCAACGCCGGCAGCGCCGAACGTGCCAACCGGCTGTCGGACCGGGTGCAGGAGAAGGTCGAGGCCGGCAACGCCAAGATGGAGAATCTGGTGGCGGCGATGGAAAAGATCAGCGCCTCCGGTCAGGATGTTTCGCGCATCATCAAGGTGATTGACGAGATCGCCTTCCAGACCAACCTGCTGGCACTCAATGCGGCAGTCGAGGCTGCCCGTGCCGGCCAGCACGGCAAGGGATTCGCCGTTGTCGCCGAGGAGGTGCGCAACCTGGCAGCTCGCAGCGCCCGGGCGGCGAAGGAGACGGCTGAACTGATCGAAAACTCCGTGGCCCTGACCACCCGTGGACGGGAACTGGCCGGTGATACCGCGTCCGGACTCGCAGAAGTGGTGGCAGGCGTGACTGAGGTCTCGGACATTCTGGAGGAAATTGCCCGGGCTTCCGGCGAGCAGAGTACTGCCATCGCCCAGATCAACGATGGGCTGGCCCAGATCGATCACTTGACCCAGCGTGGCGTCTGCGAAGCGGAAGCCAGTTCCGAAGCGGTGCAGAAATTGAGTGACATGGCTGCGGACCTGAAAAACCTGCTGCAGCGTTTCAGGCTGAGGCGGGCGGCCTGAGAGAAATACTATCCAAAGACTCGAGAATACAGGAGACAACCCTATGGAAAACGTTCAACGCCAGGAAATTCTGCTCGAAAGCGGCAGCAACGAGATGGAGATCATCGAGTTCTACCTCGGCGGTCAGGCTTTCGGCATCAACGTCCACAAGCTGCGGGAGATCATCACCTACGATGCCGAGCAGGTGACCCGCCTGCCCGACACCCATCCGTCGGTCCTCGGCACCCTGCTGCTGCGCGGTCGCACCATCCCCCTGGTCGATACCCGCAAGCATGTCGAAATCAAAAACGAGCGCCAGGTGGGCGAGAACGACCGGCAGGTGGTGCTGGTGTGCGAATTTAACGGCCTGGTGAACGGCTTCCTGGTCGATGGTGTCAACCAGATACACCGGGTCTCCTGGGAGCAGGTGCAGCCTTTCTCGGTCTTTCTCGACCAGTACCAGCCGCGTTTTACCGGCAGCATTCACATCGAGGACCGCGAAATCCTGATCCTCGATCTCGAGTACGTTGTGGCCGAGATCGACCCCGAGGCCGGCATGGCATACGACCAGGCGCAGGGCGCAACGGAATATGCCAGCCCCGAGACGCGACAGCAGAAACGGATCATGCTGGCCGAGGATTCTGCGCTTATCCGTGCTGGTATCACCAATGTTCTGAACGGTTCCGGCTATGTCAACCTGGAGACCTTCGACAACGGCAAGGATTGTTACGATCGCATTGCCGAGCTGTACAAACAGCATGGCGAATCACTGGGTGACCAGCTGCACCTGGTGATATCCGACATCGAAATGCCGCAAATGGACGGCCTGACCCTGTGCCGCCGGGTGCGGGAGCAGCTCAACCTGAAAGATCTCAAGGTCGTGATGTTCTCGTCGCTGATCAATGAACAGATGGCGGAGAAGTGTGACCAGGTTGGTGCCAACGGCTATGTTACCAAACCGCAGATTCCCGAACTGGTGGAGATGATCGACGGTTTCCTGTTCGGGGCGAAGGGCTGAGCAGTCATCGCCAACGGACAACCGGTCTGATAAAAAAGGGGCCGCATGTCACGGGACATGCGGCCCCTTTGTCACTGTGTCTGTGGGGGGATCAGTCGAGAAGGCAGCGCAGCCCAATGAAGATGCTGATACGCTCGATACGATCCAGTTCCTCGGCTTCTTCGGCGGGCGGCTGTACCAGTCGGCTGCTCAGGGCCAGCCGGACGCGCGAGTCGAGGTCTCCGTCTCTCGATAGATTCAGATCTTTGGGCAGGGGGCAGGCGAGGGTGTCAGACAGAAGCCGGTAGTTCTTGCTGACACCTTCTCCGCCGTGATTGCCGCCGTCATCGGCCAGGGCCGGTGCCAGGAAGAAGATCAGCAGAAACAGGGCCAGGAGCAGATACCGCATCGCATGTCTCCTTTCCCCTCCCGCAACAACTTCACTGCACAATCGTTTCAAGTTTGTCAGCTCTCTGGCTGCGCTGTCAATCTGCGGTGAGATTGAGCATCAAACGTGCCGAAGTCCGCGAAAAATTGATGAAAATTCGCTCACGGCCGCAAGTCTCCGGAATGACGGCCGGTGTGGCTCGCGCTGAAGGATGCGGACGCTGCCCGGAAGCGCGGACCTTGTCGCGAAGGAGCCCAAAAGCGTGTCAGTGGCACACTCAAGGTGGGCACCAATGACACGCAGGGTCGGTTGTTGACGCAATTTGGCGGATGTCAGCTGAGGGCTGCCGGCTGCAGGGCGGGGCGACCGAAGGAAAATCGCGGTGCCCAGCCCCTGACCATTTCGGCCAGGCGGGCCACCGGCAAGGGCCGACTGAACAGGAACCCCTGCCCGTGATGGCAGCCACGTTTTTTCAGGAAGCGCAACTGTTCCTTCGATTCGATCCCCTCGGCGACGACTTCGAGGTCCAGGCTGCGGGCCAGGGCAATGATCGCCCGGGTGATGGCGGCATTTTCGCCGGTTGATGTCAGGTCGCGTACGAAGCTGCGATCGATTTTGAGCTTGGAAATGGGAAACTGCTTCAGGCAGCTCAGGCTCGAATAGCCGGAACCGAAATCGTCGATGGCCAGATGGACGCCCATTTCCCGCAGGGCGCGCATGGTGGCAATGGCTTGGCTGACGTCGGTCATGATGGTGCTTTCAGTGATTTCAAGCTCGAGAAATTCGGGCGGCAGGCCGGTGTCGTCAAGAATGGTGCCGACCCGCTCGATCAGATTGGCCTGGCGAAACTGACGTCGTGACAGATTGACGGCCATGCGCATGGGACGCATGCCTGATTCGAGCCATTCGCGGTGATGCTGGCAGGCCGTGCGCAGGACCCATTCGCCGATTGGTACGATCAGGCCGGTCTCCTCGGCCAGTGGGATGAAGCGGTCCGGCGGGATAATCCCGAGCTCCGGATGCTGCCAGCGAACCAGGGCCTCCAGACCGACGGGCCGCCGCCTGGTCAGGCTGAACTGGGGCTGGAAGTGAAGGCAGAACTGGTCACGGTCCAGGGCCTGGCGCAGGGAGGATTCGAGGACCAGCTGGTCCTGCACCCGCGTGCGCAGCTCAGGCGTGTAGAAATGAAAGGTGTTGCGGCCGTGGTCCTTGGCCTGATACATGGCGGCGTCGGCGCATTTCATCAGGTCTTCGGCGCAGTCGGCGTCCTCCGGGAACATGCTGATGCCGATGCTGGCGCTCGGGAAGAGTTCGTGCCCTTCCAGGGCCAGGCTGTCGGCGATGACGCGCAGGAAATTACGCGCCATGCGCGCCACCGAGTTCCGGTCCTGCACCTCCTCGAGCAAAAGGACGAACTCGTCACCGCCAAGTCGGGCGACGGTGTCGGATGAACGAACGCATCCGCCAAGTCGGGCGGCGATCTCCTGCAGGTAGCAGTCGCCGCTCGAGTGCCCCAGGGTGTCGTTGACGTTCTTGAACCGGTCAAGGTCGATGAACATCAGCGCCAGCTGCCGTTTGTGGCGTCGCGCCTTGGAAATGCCCTGGCGCAGGCGGTCCATGAAGAGGTTGCGATTCGGCAGGCTGGTCAGTGGGTCGTGCAGGGCCAGGTGTTCAAGCGCCTGCTGATTCTCCTGCAGTTTCAGTTCGGTACGGATGCGGTCGGTGACATCCCTTGAGGCTTCGATGACGCCCTGCAGCGCGCCGTCGTCCGAGCGCAGGGGCGTGTATTCCACTTCAAAATGGCGAATCTCCCCATCGGTGAACCGGTGCTCGACGATGTGGCGTTCGGGTTCGCCGCTGCGCCTGACCCGGTCGAGGACGCATTCACGCCCCGATGTGCACCGGCGGGTTTCGTGCCCGCCGCCGTGCTGACAGCGCAAGGGCCAGTCTTCCTCACCCCTGTCGCCGAGCAGCTTCAGGGCGGGAGCGTTGCGCAGGCGCACGCGGCAATCGAGGTCGGTAACCAGGATCGGATCGAGGACGCCGTCGACCACGCGCTGCAAAAATCCGCGCTCCGAGGCGATCTTGCGTTCGAGCTGCTTGCGCCCGGTTATATTGCGCAGGGTGACCAGCCGGGCCGGCTGCCCGTCCCAGTCGATGTCGGCGCTACGTCCTTCCACCACCACCGGCAGCCCGCCTCGTCCGAGAAATTCGATTTCTCCCAGGCCGTCGCTTCGCAGCGGATAAATAAACGGGGTGCCGACCAGCTGTTCGGCGCTCGAGCCGAACAGTTCCTCGGCCGCCGGGTTGGCGAAGCAGATACTGTCGCGGTCGTCGAGGACAATGATGGCATCGACATTGTGCTGGACCAGGGCCTGAAGCCGGGTGCCGGTGGTCAGGGCTTCCTCGCTGCTTTCCCGTACCGCCCTGAGCAGTTTGTGGCGCTCGATCGAGTAGCGGATGGTCGTGGCCAGGCTGTTGGCGTCGAAGTTGCCTTTGACCAGGTAACCCTGGGCACCGGCACCCACAAGGTGGACCGCTCGTTCCCGGTCGTCCTGGCCGCTGAGAATGATGACAGGCAGGTCGGGGGCCCGCTGGTGAAGTTTTTCGAATGCCTCGTCCTCCATGGCGTCCGGCAGGCCGAGGTCGAGCAGAACGGCGTCGAACCGGCGTCTGCGGACCAGTGCCAGAGCCGTCGTGAGCCGGTCGGCCAGGGTGAGGTGAAAGCGAAAATCACGGCAGGAGGACAGCTGCCTGCGCACCAGTTCAGCGGCGGCCCGGTGATCTTCGACCAGCAGGATGTTCAGTTCGTCTTGGCGCATGGCGGCCTCTCCGATGGTGGAATGCTACATCTTCCATATCGGAGCTGCCGCTCAGAAGCTTAAGGATAGAATCGGGGGGGAGAGCAGCCTGTCCCGGATTATTGCTGCAGTTGCCGCTGAAGGTTCTCGTATTCGACCCGGGCCATGGCCTTTTCGGTCTCGTCGAGCAGCTGTTCCAGTTTGTTCAGAATGCCCTCGGCGTCGGAGTAGCCGTTGTCACCGGCCAAGCGAAACCAGGCCCAGGCCATGGCTCGGTTTTTGAGGGTGCCGCGCCCCTGCAGGTACATGATGCCGAGATTGTACTGGGCGACGGCGTCTCCCAGACTGGCGCCGGTCTGGTAGCACTCGAAGGCCCGGTACTGGTCGTGCAGAGGACTGCTGCTGTCGGCGTAAATGTTGCCGAGATTGCACCAGGAGCCGATCTCTCCCTTGTCGGCGGCCAGGCGGTAGAGGCGGATCGCTTCCTGCCGATCCTCTGGTACGCCCCTGCCCGTGGCATAGAGCCCGGCGAGGGAAAACATGGCACCGGCGTGCCCCTGGTCGGCGGCCTTCTTCAGCCACAGCGCCGCCCGGGCCGGGTCCTCCGGCAGGCCGCGCTCGCCCAGGTAGAGCATTCCGAGGTTGAACTGGGCCTTGACCATCCCCTGCTTGCCCGCCTGTTCGAACCAGTAGGCCGCCTGTACGGCATCGGCGGCGACGCCCTCGCCGTTGAGGTAGAGGACGGCCAGATTGTACTGGGCGTTGAGAAAACCCTGTTCGGCGGCGCGCCGATACCACTCGGCGGCCTGGGCCGGATTTTTTTCCCGGTCACGACCGGTCTGCAGGGCAAGGCCGAGTGTGAACTGTGCCGCAGGGTCACCTTTTTCGGCCATGCGGAGCAGGACGTCCCTGTCGTTGTCGGTCTCTTCGGCCATGCCGCTCAGGGGTGACAGCAACAGGGCCAGAAGCAGGAAGATCAGGCAGTGTCTCACACGACCCCTCCTCATTGGAAACTGTCCCCTATTGTTCCGGCTCGATGAGCAAAAAGCAATGGTTTTCCTTCGCAATCAACACAAGAACGCCCGGAACGGAGCCCGGGCGTCAACACAGAATCGGGAGATGCCTGTCAGGATGGCGGGTTGCCTTCACGGAAACGGGCTTTCATTTCCTCGCGGTAGCTCTCCGTGTTGGCATGGCCGTGGACGTTGATGCCGTGCCGTACTGCCATTTCCAGCAGCTCGCGTTCATCTTCCGAGCTGAAAACGGCACCGCAGTCCGGGGCATCGCCGGTGGTCCGTTCATGGCAGATAACGTACTTGCGTCCCATGACTCTTCTCCTTTCCCTTTCGCACATGGTGCGAAAGCCAGCGCTAGGTGCCGGCGGCCGGGGCGGGGCGGAGGCTGCAGCGGTTCCTGCCGTCGGCAAGACCGTTACACAGTCCCATTATAGCACCGGGATCGATTCGATGGAGGATCGGTGGAGGAATGACAAAAAAAGGGGCCTGCCGACAGGCAGGCCCCTGGTCTTTTTTGGTTGCGGGGGGAGGATTCGAACCTCCGACCTCCGGGTTATGAGCCCGACGAGCTACCAGACTGCTCTACCCCGCG
>RFIO01000530.1 GCA_003695205.1 Deltaproteobacteria bacterium | reverse complement strand
GTCCTCGCATACCCGGATGGCTTTGACCGGACAGTTGCGTACGCATGCGTAGCACTTGCGGCAGAGGTCGCGGTCGGTTGTGATCGGCCCCATCTTTGAGGTTCCCCCGAGAGAATGGCGTATACCAGATGTGGTTTGAGTTTTGAGAAGTGGTCGAATTGTGCCAGTAGCGGCACAGGCGAGTCAAGGAGGAAATTCAGCCGGCCCGGTGGCGCAGGCGACCGACCTCGTCGGCAAAGTGGCAGGCGGAACTGTGTCCCTTCCGGCGCTCCTCGAGGGCGGGGAGCTCCACCCGGCAGATTTCCTTCGCGTACGGGCAGCGTGGGTGGAAAGGGCAACCTGGCGGCGGGTCGATGGGGGATGGGACCTCACCGGTCAGCAGCGGTCGGCTTCGGTTCGGGTTTGGGTCCGGGACGGGGACCGCGTTCAGCAGCGCCTCGGTATAGGGATGGAGAGGGTCGCGGTAAAGTTCCAGGGCCGGGCCGATTTCGACAATGCGCCCGAGGTACATCACCGCGACCCGGTCGCTGATATGTTCCACGACGGCCAGGTCATGGGCGATGAAGAGATAGCTCAGGCCGAAATCCTGCTGGATGTCGCGCAGCAGGTTGATGACCTGGGCCTGAATCGACAGATCGAGAGCGGAGACCGGTTCGTCGGCGATGACCAGTTCCGGGTGGACGGCAATGGCCCGGGCAATGCCGATGCGCTGGCGCTGCCCACCGGAAAACTCGTGCGGATAGCGATCGAGATGTTCAGGGCCGAGTCCGACCCGGCGCGCCAGTTCCCGGACCTCCGCGGCAAGCTCCCGCCGCCCGACCAGTCCGTGCAGCAACAGGGGTTCGGCCAGAATGTCGAAGACGCGCATGCGCGGGTTCAGGGAAGAGAAGGGATCCTGGAAAATCATCTGCAGGTGCCGTCGCAGCGGACGCAGCTGTCTCTGGCTCAGGCGCGTCAGATCGTCTCCGCGGAACAGCACCTGGCCGCTGTCCGGCTCCAGCAGCCGGGCAATAAGACGGCCGGTGGTCGATTTGCCGCAGCCCGACTCACCTACAAGTCCCAGGGTTTCACCGGGTTCCAGGTCGAAGCTGACCCCGGATACGGCCTGAAGCCGTCGGGTCGGGGCTCCCATGGTCCTGCCCTTGACGGCGAACGTTTTGTAAAGGTCACGGACCTGAAGCAGCGGCTGATTCATGTGGCTTTCCAGCAGCGGACCGAATGGCCGGGTTTCAGTTCCCGAAGTTCCTGCGCCTCCTGGCGGCAGCGATCTTCGGCCAAAGGACAGCGGTCGGCGTAGCTGCATCCGGGGGGCAGGCTCGCGATATCGGGCACCTGCCCCGGGATGGGGTTGAGTCTTTCCTTCTGTTCACCCAGGCGGGGAATGCAATCGAGCAGTCCCCTGGTGTAGGGATGCAGCGGGCAGGAAAAAATGTCCGCTGTCACGGCACTTTCGACAATCTTGCCGGCGTACATGATCATGACCCGATCGGCGTTTTCGGCGACCACGCCGAGGTCATGGCTGATGAGCAGATTGGCCATGTTCCGTTCGGTCTGCAGCTGCTTGAGCAGAGTCATGATCTGGGCCTGGATGGTGACATCCAGGGCGGTGGTCGGCTCATCGGCGATCACCAGGGCCGGATCGCAGGCCAGGGCCATGGCGATCATGACCCGCTGGCGCAGGCCGCCTGAAAGCTGGTGCGGGTAGTCGGCCAGGCGAAGCCCGGCTTCAGGAATACCGACCCGGGTCAGCAGTTCGGCGGCCATGTTCAGGGCCTGGCCGCGTTTCACGCCCCGGTGCAGCTGCAGCACCTCGATAATCTGGCTGCCGATGGTCAGCACGGGGTTGAGGGAGGTCATCGGCTCCTGGAAGATCATCGAGATGCGGTTGCCCCGGATGCGGCGCAGTTCGGTTTCCGGCATGCGCAGCAGATCCTGGCCGTCGAAGCGGATTTCTCCACTGACGATGCGTCCCGGTTCGGGTACCAGGCGCAGGATCGACAGCGCCGTCATCGACTTGCCGCAGCCCGACTCACCGACCAGGGCGAGGGTCTCGCCGGCCGAGATGGTCAGGTCGATGCCGTCGATCGCCTTGAGCACACCACGTTCGGTGTGAAAGTAGGTTTTCAGGTTGTCGACCTGGAGCAGATGGGCCATGATGAGTTGGTCGCCTCGATGGGGTTCGCCGACTTATAACCCTTGGGTCCCGGCGGGTCAATGGGCTTGGTCGGGCAACTTGACGGGTCGGGCGGTTCGGTTAAAGTAAAACCCTGATAATCCTGTTATGTCAAACCATCGGAAAGGACTGATGTCATGGGACAGCCGTTCAGAGCTTTTTGGGTCGAGGAAAAGGAACCGAAAACCTTCGTCCGCAGTGTCATCGAGCGGGATACCGATGACCTGCCTGCCGGCGAACTGCTGATTCGGGTTCGCTATTCCTCGCTGAACTACAAGGACGCCCTTTCGGCAGTTGGCAACCGGGGCGTGACGCGCCAGTTCCCGCACACCCCCGGCATTGATGCCGTCGGCGAGGTGGTCGAATGCAGCGACGGCAGTTTCGCCGAAGGCGATACGGTTCTGGTGACCGGGCGCGATCTCGGCATGAATACGCCCGGCGGTTTCGGCCAGTACATCCGGGTTCCGTCCTCCTGGGCTCTGCCACTGCCTGGCGGGCTTGCGGCCGAGGAGAGCATGATGCTCGGCACTGCCGGCCTGACTGCCGGCCTGTCGGTCCAGGCGCTGCTGGACGCCGGCATGACTCCCGACAGGGGGGATGTCCTGGTGACGGGCGCGACCGGGGGAGTCGGTTCCCTGGCCATCCCCATGCTGGCGGCCGAAGGTTTCCGGGTCGTTGCCGCCACCGGCAAGGAGAGCGAGCACGCTTTTCTGAAGGACCTCGGTGCCGCGGAGGTCGTCAGTCGCGCGTCCCTGCTGGAAAAGGCCGAGCGGCCGATGCTGTCCGAGCGCTGGGGCGCGGTGGTCGACTGTGTTGGCGGCTCGATCCTGGCGGCGGCGCTCAAGGCAACCGCCTACGGTGGTGCCGTTACCTGCTGCGGCCTGGTCGCCTCTCCCGAGCTGAACATCAACGTCTTCCCCTTTATCCTGCGAGGTGTCTCACTGCTGGGGATCGACTCGGTCGAAATCGACCGGCCTAGACGGGAACTTGTCTGGGGCAAGCTGGCCGGTCCCTGGAAGCCGGCACAGCTTGAGAGGATGAGCCGCAGGGTGGGCCTGGACGGCCTGGAAACCGAGATCGACCGCATGCTCAAGGGACAGGCCCGCGGCCGCGTGCTGGTCGACCTGGAAGCCTGACAGATCGGAACCGAATCCATGAATGACTTCGAAAATCTCCTTGTCGATGTCGCTGACGGCATCGCGCTGGTCACGGTCAACCGACCTTCATCGCTCAATTCCCTCAACCCGGCGACCATTGCCGAGCTGGGCAGGGCACTGGAGGCGCTCGAACAGGATCGCAACGTCCGGGTCGTGATCCTGACCGGGGCAGGCTCCAGGGCCTTTATTGCCGGTGGAGACATCAGTGTCATGGCTCCTCTGGGCCCACTGGAAGCAAGAGAGGTGGCGCGCAATGCCCAGAAGCTCTTCTGCCAGATCGAAAAGATGCCCAAGGTGGTCATTGCCGCCATCAATGGCTACGCGCTGGGCGGTGGCTGCGAGCTGGCCATGGCCTGCGATATCCGGCTGGCGGCCCAAAGCGCCCGCCTGGGCCAGCCGGAGGTCAACCTCGGCATCATCCCCGGCTGGGCCGGGACCCAGCGCCTGCCGCGCCTGGTGGGCAAGGGTATCGCCAAGCAGCTGCTGATCACCGGCGAAATGGTTTCAGCCGAGCGTGCACGGGAGATCGGCCTGGTCAACGAGGTCTATCCGGACGACGAGCTGCTTGATGCCGCCCGCCGCATGGCCCGCACCGTCGCCAACAAGCCCCAGGTGGCCGTGCGTCTGATCAAGGAAGCAGTCGACAACGGCCTCGAGATGGAGTCGGAGCGCGCCTTCGAGTACGAGGCCGACCTGTTCGGTCTCTGTTTTGCCACCGAAGACCAGAAGGAGGGAATGGCAGCCTTTCTGGAGAAGCGTGAGCCCGAGTGGAAACACCAGTGACCGATAATCGGCCCGGTCGGAATTCCGACCGGGTCTTTAGTACAACAGGACCTCCCGCGGCTTTGCCTGGGGGGCCTGAAAGTTGACTGGAAAGCTGAAAAAGCAATGCTTGAGTTTTTCTCCGGACTTTCTCCCGTCACCCAGACCCTGTTGGCCACCCTGTTCACCTGGGGGGTAACGGCCCTTGGGGCGGCCCTGGTTTATGTCACCCCGACCATGAACCGCAAGCTGCTCGACTGCATGCTCGGTT
>RFIO01000529.1 GCA_003695205.1 Deltaproteobacteria bacterium | reverse complement strand
GGGCGAAACGCGCCAGGGTGTCGACGTGGGCGTCGGTGTCATCCCCTTCGAGTTCGCCGTGCTCCAGCCAGAGGATACGTTGGAGACCGAGCCCTTCGGTCAGCTGCGCCTCGATCTGCTCCCGGCTCAGGTGGGGATTGCGGTTCGGGCTGAGCAGGCAGCGGCTGGTGGTCAGCAGGGTTCCGTCGCCGTCGCTCTCAAGACTGCCGCCTTCGAGAACCAGCCCCTGGGTGGCCAGTGGCGTGGCGCCGAAGACGCCCTGGGCGTGCAGTCGGCGCGTCACCTGGTTGTCCAGATCCGCGGCGAATTTCAGGCCCCAGGCGTTGAAGCCGAAATCGAGCAGCACAGGCGTGTCGTCGCGCAGGACCGTTACCGGACCGAAGTCACGGCACCAGGTGTCGTTGGTGGGCACCTCGGCGAGAATCACGCGATTCAGGTCGATGCCTTCATCCTGCAGCAGCCGACGTACCGGTTCCGGTTCCGGTGTAACAACCACCAGCCGTTCATAGCGGGTGACGGACCGCGCCAGTTGCAGATAGACGGTGGTGACGGCGTCGAATGTCTCGGCCCAGTCGGTCCGGAGGTGCGGCCAGGCGATCATGACCCCGTCCTGGGGTTCCCATTCGGCGGGGAAATGGATATCTGTCATCGGTCCTCCAACTTGGGGTCTGGGGCGGGCGACAGATAGCAGATTCGCCAAAAACTGCCAAGCAGATTCTGCTTAGCGTCGCTTTCGTCGGCCGCGCCACTTCACCCAGAGCACCGTCACCACCAGCGCCGCCAGGATCACCAGGCTGAAGCGGCCGGTCCAGCGCTGGACATTCTGCCAGCTCACCCCGGCGACCCAGCCGATGCCGGGATAGGCCAGCCCCCAGAGCAGGGCGCTGACCACGGCGTAGGCGAAAAATGCTCCGGGGCGCATGCCGGCGCCACCGGCGACGAAGGGGACAAAGCCGCGAATGGGGCCGAAAAATCGGCCGAAAAAGACGCTCTTGCCGCCATGCTCGGCAAAGAAGATTTCCGCCTTGCGCACCAGGTCGAGGCGTTTTTTAAGCCAGCGGTTCGCCAGCAGCGCGGGACCGAAGCGGGCGCCAAGCACGAAGCTGAGAACGTCGCCCCAGAAGGCGCCGATGGCGGCGGAGCAGATCAGCGTCGTGATCTCGCCCTTGCCGTGCAGGGCGAGAAAACCGGCGAAGACGCACAGGGTACTGCCCGGCAGCAGCAGGCCGATGCCAACCAGGGATTCGCCGAAGGCGATCAGGCCGATGAGCAGGTAGTAGCCGCCGCTCTCGGGGAGGTAGCTGAAGAGATGCCGCAACCAGTCTTCCATGATTTGTGTACGCAGTGACTCAGTCCGGAACAGGGACCAGGCTGTTGCTGACCATTTCAAATGCCGGTCTCAGACTGTCAAAGCGTTCGGGTGGAGTAATCAGCGCCAGCTGAAAGGTCTTTCCTGACAGGTTGATCAATCGGACGAGCAGGCTGGTCCGGCGCGTGTGCCCAAGCAGTTCGACCTGATGGGCTCGACTGTCATCGATGGCGGTCGCCTCGAATGCCGGCCACTGTTTTTTCACCAGGTCCAGGGCACTGTCGATGTCCGCGGGAGCCGGATGGGCCAGCAATGCCACTTCGATCAGGCTGTCAGGCTGGTGGTCTTTACCCGCCGCCAGCAGCCAGCGTACCGCGTAGCTGCCGTCCCCGCCGGGTGGCGGGGAGACGAAACGGCGGGACCAGTCTCCCCCGACCGTGACACTGATGCCCAGGTTGGCATCGACGTACAGTTTGCGCGGGCCGGATGACTTGTCGGCGCTTTCCTTTCCGGTCCCGGCGCAGGCGCACAGGCCCAGCAGACAGATCCCTGCCAGAACCAGGCGAAAGGTCATGCTGGTGGTACGCGCTGTCACTCGTCCCAGTAGATGCAGGCCGCCGGACAGGCGTCCATCGCCTGTTCGATCTTCTCCTCCGGCGCGCCGGTCGGGTTGTAGACTTCCGATTTGTGATCGTGGTGGTCGTGGCTGTGCCCGTCCTCTTCGCCCTCCATCCGGAAGACCTCCGGGCAGATCTGGGTACAGACTTCACAACCGATACAGCATTCCTGGTCGACGACGGGTGTGCGTGGCATGACAGAGGTTCTCCTGGATGAAGGTTTGGGGTCGGACAGGCGACCCTTGAGCATCTTAACACGCGGCTTGTGGCTTGCAAATTGCGCCTTTGAGTTGAGTCTGGGCTTATTAATTGTTATGTGCATTTGCATGATTTTTGCTAGATTGGCCGGTAATGGGCGGTGCTGAAGTCAAGACAACCCTTGCTGTCGACCCGGTGACCGCAGAAAAGGGGCGCGGTATCCGCACCCGCCCCGGCGTTCGCAGGGAGGTGCTGCTGCTGCTGTGCCTGGCGGTCCTGCCGGCGGTACTGCTGGCGGGTGTCCTCGTGGTCGATACCGTTGAACGCCTGCTGCTTGAACAAAGGCAGCAGCAGGTTGCGGACCTTGCCCGGACCGCGGGTCGGCAGGCGAGTGATCTGATCGGGGCCTCGGGGGGACCACCCGCGATGGGTGGTCGGTTGGCCGATCTGCTGCGTCGCCAATGGCGTGACTGGGATGGGCTTCTCGGTTGGGAAATCGTAACCTCCGAGGGCCTGCGCCTGGCCGGTACCGGATTTGTCGACCGTATGAGGGTCGCGCCACAGGGCGACACACCTTCGGTGCGCCGGCGCTACGCGCCCTGGAGGGATTTCCTTTCGCCTGAGGGCCCCGCAACCCTCGATGTCGCGGTGTCGCTGGCGGCGGATGCTCGGCAGGGGGCCTGGCTGCAGGTGAGTGTGTCTCTTGATTCCGTGCGGGCCATGGTGCGGGGTCTGAGTGGTTTCGTGTTTCTGGTCGCGGCTCTTTACGGACTGGCCGGGATTGCGGTCCTTTCCCTGCTGCTTGAGCGCAGAATTGTCAGGCCGCTGAGGGTTCTCGAGGCGGACCTGGACAATTTTTCTCCCGACCAGATATCCGCGACCCCTGTGCGGGTCGATGGCCCGAGAGAACTTATTCGGCTGGCTGACAGTTACAACGCCATGATGGCCGCCCTGGCTGAATCCCGGGCGCGGACGGAGCAGGCCCAGGCTGCCCTGGTGCGTTCCGAGCGCATGGCTTCAGTGGGGCACCTCGCGGCCGGCATGGCCCACGAAATAGGTAACCCCCTGGGCGCCATTTCCGGCTACCTTGAACTGCTGGCGACGGAATTGCGGGACAGGAGGCAGCTGGCCGAGGTGGTCGGTTTCGCCCAGGCAGAAACCGAGCGCATCGACCGATTGCTTCGAGAACTGCTGGAGTTTGCCAGGCCCGACAGCGGCGAGCAGGCTTGCGATGCCGTTGATGTCGTTCGACAGACTCTGGAGTTGCTGGAACACCAGGGCGCCTTCAGACAGGTCGCGATCGAGGCCGAATTACCGGAGACGGCGCTGATGACGGGCTGTCCGGCCTCCCGCCTGCAGCAGGTTCTGGTCAATCTGCTGCTCAACGCCCGTGATGCCTGCGGCGAAGCCGGCAAGATTCGTGTCCGGGTGGCGGCAACGGGCAGCTGGGTGCGAACCGATATTCAGGACACGGGTCGAGGCATTTCGGCGGAAAACCTGGACAAGGTGTTTGATCCCTTCTACACGACCAAGCAGCCCGGTCAGGGCTGGGGCCTGGGGCTGAGCATCTGCCATCGTATTGTCGAAGACTGCGACGGCAGGATCGATATCGACAGTGAACCTGGCAAAGGCAGTACTTTTTCCGTTCTGCTGCCGCTTCTGACCGAGGAGGAAGGCTGATGCGGGTACTGGTCATCGATGACGACCAGGGGATGCGCACCATGCTGCGCATGGTTCTTGGCAAGGCCGGCTACGAGGTAGCTGAAGCCGAATCCGCCGCGCGCGCCCTCGACCTGCTTCGTGGCGAGCTGTTTCCGCTGGTGTTGTGTGACATCCGCATGCCGGACATGGACGGTCTGGGTTTTCTCGACGCGCTCAGGGCGGACGCGATGAACACCACCGTTATCATGATGAGTGCCTACGGCAGCGTCGAGACCGCTGTCGAATGTCTGAAGAAGGGCGCCTACGATTATATTTCCAAGCCTTTCAAGACAGACGAAGTGGTGCTGACCCTGCGCAAGGCCGAGGAAAGGCTCAACCTGCTACGGGAAAATGCCAGCCTCAGGGCGCGTTTGAATTTGTCCGGTGAGCGCGAGATCGTCTACCGCAGCCGGGCGATGAGTGAACTGATGTCCCTGGTCGACCGGGTTGCCCGGAGCGACAGCCCGGCCCTGATTCTCGGGGAGACGGGCACCGGCAAGGAACTGGTCGCCCGGGCGCTGCACCAGCGCGGGGAAAGGGCGGACAAACCCTTTGTTGCCGTCAACTGCAGTGCCCTGGCTGCCAACCTTCTTGAGAGTGAACTGTTCGGACATGTCCGGGGAGCCTTTACCGGCGCCGACCGCTCCCGGGAGGGACTGTTTCGAGCTGCGGACGGCGGCACCCTGTTCCTTGATGAAATTGGCGAGATGCCGCTGGAACTGCAGCCTAAACTCCTCAGGGTACTGCAGGAGAAAGAGGTGCGACCCGTCGGTGATACCCGGTCCCGCAAGGTTGACGTTCGGGTCATCGCCGCGACCGGAGCCGATCTGGCCAGGGCGGTCGCCGAGGGGCGTTTTCGACAGGACCTCTACTACCGCCTGGCGGTGGTCGAACTGAATCTGCCGCCCCTGCGGCAGCGGCTTGACGATGTGCCCCTGCTGGCCGAACATTTCCTGGCTCTCCATGCCGCGCGCGAAGGAAGACCGGCGCCGCGTCTTGCCGAAGAGGCGGCCACCCTGCTCAGCAGCTATGATTGGCCGGGGAACGTGCGCGAACTGGAGAACTTCATGGCCAAGACCCTCATTTTCTGCCGGTCCAATATCCTGCGCCGGGAGGACCTGCCCTGGGAGATGCGGCGCAGCCGGCGGGATACGGAGGACGACTTTTCCCTGAAGAAGGCCATGGCCAGGCTCGAAAAGGAGTATATCGCCAAGGCCCTGCGCGCAACCGGCGGCAACCGGACGAAAGCCGCGGAACTGCTGGAAATCAGCCTCCGTGCCCTGATGTACAAGATCAAGGACTATCAGCTGGATGAACAGGAAAAGAATGCATAACGCGCTGTGCAAACTTTGCATTCCTTGTCGGCCGGGTGAGAAGGCTCCCTATCATGTTCTATGAATTGTCAGGTAGTTATGGTACTGATGTCGGTGGTGTGAAACTTGCTTTAAAGACAGCCAGGCGGGTCAGTCCCGCGTCGAGGACGAGGTGAGAAGATGGCCGAGACAACCGGTTCAGGTTCACATCCGATAAGCTCAGCATCGGGGTTCACCCTGGTCGAACTGCTGATCGCCATGGGGATTTTCCTGATCGTTTCCCTTGGAGCGCTGCCCCTGATGATCACCAACATGCATGTCAACCAGCGCAATGCCATGCGCAACGAGGCCATCAGGATCGCCGACCGCTGGATCGAGTGGCTGCACAGCCAGGACTGGCGGCCCAACAGTACCGCGGCCATGAACGTGCCCGATGTCGGTACGACCGCGGATACCGTCGACCCCCGGTTCAACTACGCCATCGACTGCACCCAGGTGGTGGCAGACCGGCGATTCGATTGCGAAGTGAGCGTCAACTGGAATTACAGAGGACAGGCCTACAGCTATGCCGTCGATACCATCGTCATCGAATAGAGTCGAATCGTCCCGTCCTTGCCGCGGAACCGGGCAGTCCGGCTTCAGCCTGGTCGAGGTGCTGATCACCCTGGGCGTCATGGCCATTCTGGCGGCGTTCATGTTCCCGTCTTTCTGGAATTTCCAGCGCCAGGGGCTGGCGGAGATCAGCAAGAACGACCTTCTCGACCGGGCCGAGCGCATCAAGTCCTTCGTCGCCGACGAAATCAAGATGGCCGGTTACATGGTCGGCCGGAACTTCTCCACCCCCCTGACCATCGGCGCCAACACCTACCAGACATCCATCGCCGTGAGCAACAGCGACAACGGCGATGACCAGATTACCATTATCAAGGGGGAGTCGGCATTCCCGCCCCTGTTCGTCAACAACTACAACAGCGGCTCCGTACCGCCGACGGTAGAAATTTGCGCTGCCAATACCGCTTTCGAAAACCCAGATGGTAGTCCCCTTAGTCATGATGACATTAGAGGGCGTATCGGTTTGCGAGCCGGCACCGTCTACGACCTGGTGAGCTTCGGCAACCAGAAGCGGGTCTATCGGCTCTACGACGACGCCAACGAAGGGGTCAATATCGGCGGAACCTTTGCCGCCAAGTCCAACCCGGATCCCACTCCCCCGGCCGGAACCTGCGAAGAGACCTACGATACCCGTCTGGTGACCCTGTCACTGCAGGAGACCCTCAGGGACGATGTCCCCCAGGGGACCGAGGTCTTCCCCGTGCGGGCGCGCCAGATCAGCATCGTCGCCTCAGGCGGGGAGAACCAGCTGCGCCTGTCCGACCAGAACCAGAACGAGATCATCGATCGCCAGGTCGACGGCCTGCAGTTCCAGTACCTGGTCGACGGCAACTGGGTTGATGATCCGGTCGCCGCCGGGGCCGGTACCGAGGATATCCGCGCGGTGCGTTTCTACCTGCTGGTTCGTTCCCTGGCCGTGGACAAGGACCGGACCGATACCACCGACTATTCCCCCCAGATGGGGCCGAACGTCGCGGCCAACACCTACGGGCCCTACAACGACAACTTCCGCCGGGTGGTGGTTGTCGGTGAAGTCGAGGTGAAGAACTATGTTACGAAATGATCGCGGGGTCGCTCTGATCACGGTCATCATGATGACCGGCTGCATCATGGCCATCGTCACCCTGGTGGCCTACAAGGTGCTGCGTTCCACCACCAACAGCACCTCGGTGCGCAGCAAGGCCGTGACCTACCAGGGGGCCAACGCCGGGCTGGAATACGCCCGCATGGTGCTCAACGACAACTACAAGGCGAGCCAGTTCTGGCAGTACTACCTCGACCCCGACAGCGATCCCAACTACAGCGGGCCGGCAACCAATCCCGACACCAACCCCGATCTGTTTCTCGAGGTCGATGACCTGGTGCCGGCAAACTTTTCCGGTGATCCCAACCTGGGGCTGAACGTCTACGTGCGCGACAATAACGACGGTGACGGCACCAATGCCGTCGACACCGACCAGATGATCCTGGTCAACGTTCGCGCGACCCGG
>RFIO01000528.1 GCA_003695205.1 Deltaproteobacteria bacterium | reverse complement strand
CGATGCCGCCAAGGCGATCGCCATCCCGATGGACCGTGAGGTGATTCACATCCTGCCGCAGGAATACATCATCGATGACCAGGACGGCATCAAGGAACCGTTGGGAATGAGCGGGGTCCGTCTCGAGGCCAAGGTGCATATCGTCACCGGTGCCGTGGCAAGCGCCCAGAACATCATCAAGAGCTGCCAGCGTGCCGGCGTCGATGTCTCGGACATCGTTCTGGAGCAGCTGGCCTCGAGCGAGGCGGTTCTGACCCCGGACGAAAAGGATCTCGGTGTCGCGATGATCGACATTGGCGGTGGCACGACCGATATCGCCATCTTTGCCGACGGCGCCATCAAGCATACAGCGGTTCTTTCCCTGGGCGGCAATCACCTGACCAACGACATCGCCGTCGGCCTGCGTACCCCCATGCAGGAGGCGGAGATTCTCAAGCAGAAATACGGATGCTGCCTGACCGCCATGGTCGGCAAGGACGAGACCATCGAGGTGCAGTCGGTCGGCGGCCGCGACCCGCGCGTGCTGTCGCGCATGCTGCTGGCCGAAATCCTCGAGCCGCGCGTCGAGGAAATCTTCACCCTGGTCAACCGCGAGATCGTCCGCAGCGGCTTCGAAGACGTCATCGCTTCGGGCATCGTGCTGACCGGCGGAAGCGCCATTTTGCCGGGCATGCCGGAGCTGGCTGAGCAGATTTTCAACCTGCCGGTGCGCCGTGGCACGCCAAAGGGGATCGGCGGGCTGACCGACGTGGTCAATTCGCCCATCTATGCCACCGGCGTCGGCCTGGTCAAGTACGGCAGCCGCAACATGCAGGCGAAGAAATTCAGCATTGGCGACGAGAACCTGTTCGACCGGGTCATCCGGCGCATGAAGGAGTGGTTTGGCGAGTTTTTCTGATTCACACACCGGCTCTGAGCCGGATTCGGAAAAGATAACAGGCGGAGGCCGGAGAACCTTCGCCCACAACAGCAATGGAGGGAGTCATGTTCGAATTTGATGAAACGATGGACCAGAGTGCAAAGATCAAGGTGGTTGGTGTCGGTGGCGGCGGCGGCAACGCGGTCAATACCATGATTGCGTCGGGCGTGGCCGGCGTCGATTTCATCGTCGCCAACACCGACGCCCAGGCCTTGAGGGCCAACAAGTCGCCGATGAAGCTGCAGCTCGGCGGCAAGCTGACCAAGGGCCTGGGGGCTGGCGCCAATCCGGAGGTCGGTCGCGAGGCGGCTCTGGAGGACCGGGCGCGCCTGGTCGAGCAGCTGGAAGGGGCCGACATGGTTTTCATTGCCGCCGGCCTGGGCGGCGGGACCGGCACCGGCGCGGCTCCGGTTATCGCCGAGGCGGCCAGGGAGGTCGGCGCCCTGACGGTCGGCGTCGTCACCAAGCCCTTCACCCATGAAGGTCGCCAGCGCATGGCCAAGGCTGAGCAGGGGGTGAAGGCACTCAAGGGGGTGGTCGATTCGCTTATTCTCATTCCCAACGATCGCCTGATCGGCCTGGCGGGCAAGAACATGAGCATTCTCGACGCCTTCAAGCCGGCCGACGATGTTCTGCGCCAGGCGGTCCAGGGCATCTCCGACCTGATCACCACCCACGGCATGATCAACGTCGACTTCGCTGACGTCAAGGCGGCCATGAGCGAGCGCGGCATGGCGATGATGGGCATCGGTGTCGGCTCGGGCGAGAAGCGAGCCGCCGAAGCGGCCCAGGCGGCCATTTCCAGCCCGCTGCTCGAGGATGTCGACATTTCCGGCGCCAAGGGGGTGCTGGTCAACATCACCGGCTCGTCCAGCATGACCATGGAAGATTTCGAAGAGGTGTCGCGCATCATCCACGAGAAGGTGCACGAGGACGCCAACATCTTTATCGGCCTGGTGATCAACGAGGAGATGGGCGACGCCATCAAGGTGACCGCGATTGCCACAGGCTTCGGCGACAGCTTCGACGTGGTGCGGCGCGACAATGACGAAGTCCGGCCGCTGCCCAAGGCGCAGCGCGAGGATCTCGACCTGCCGACCATCATTCGCAAGCGCAAGGAGGAAAACCCGCGCAGTTTCGCCATGGGGCCGGAAGAGGACGAGTACGACAT
>RFIO01000527.1 GCA_003695205.1 Deltaproteobacteria bacterium | reverse complement strand
GCACGGCGCCTGGTCGAGCACAAGCGCGACGTGGTCATTCTACTCGATTCGATTACCCGCCTGGCTCGCGCCTACAATACGGTTCAGCCGCCTTCGGGCAAGATCCTCTCCGGCGGCGTCGACTCCAATGCCCTGCACAAGCCCAAGCGCTTCTTCGGTGCCGCACGCAACATCGAGGAGGGCGGCAGCCTGACCATCATCGCCACCGCCCTGATCGATACCGGCAGCAAGATGGACGAGGTCATCTTCGAGGAGTTCAAGGGGACCGGCAACATGGAGCTGCACCTCGATCGCCGCCTGATGGACAAGCGCACCTTCCCGTGCATCGACATCAACAAGTCGGGGACCAGGCGCGAGGAGCTGCTGGTCGAGTCTTCGGCGCTGCAGCGTATCTGGCTGCTGCGCAAGGTCCTCTCCAGCATGAACGTGGTCGACTGCATGGAGTTTCTGCTCGACAAGCTGGGCGAAACAGACAGCAACCAGGAATTCCTCGACAACATGAACAAGTAGCCGGCACAAGGGGCTTGCCTTTGACCGGTAAAAGTGTTACTTACTCTCCTTCGCCCCTCGGGGCGATATTCAGAGTTCAGCCTGTAACGGACCAGGCGCAAGGAGTCAGCCATGAAAGAAGGTATCCATCCCAAGTATGAGCCGGTGACCGTCAAGTGTCACTGCGGCAACAGCTTCGAGACCCGTTCCACCAAGGACGGTGAGATCACCACCGAAATCTGCTCGGCCTGTCATCCCTTTTTCACCGGCAAGCAGAAACTGATCGATACAGCGGGCCGTATCGAACGCTTCCGCAAGAAGTACGGACAGAAATAGCTGTCACGAAGCGGCCCGACGGGCCGTTTCTTTTTTTCACCCCAGGCGCGTCCGCACGCCGACCGGCGGTGGGTGGCGGAGGCGCCATCACGGAGCGGTCCCATGCGCGTGCAACTTCTCACCCATACCCCCGAACCGGAACGGGCCTGCGCCGCGGCTGCCAGGCTTTGCTATTCGGCGGCCGATATCGACCGGCTGATGGCCCGTAACGATGAAGACCACGCCGCCCTGCTGCAGAAGATTGTCAGGCTGGGGCACTACTCCGTTCTTGAACACGCCAGTTTCACCTTCGGCATCGAAGGCATCAGCAGGGCCTGTTCGCACCAGCTGGTTCGCCATCGGATCGCTTCCTTCTCCCAGCAGAGCCAGCGCTACGTTGCCAGCTGCGACCAGTTCGAGCACGTGCTGCCGGAGTCGATTGCCGACCGGCCCGAATGCCGGCAGCTGTTCGACGATTTCATTGCCGAGGCCGGACGGGTCTACAGCCGTCTGCTCGAGGCCGGCGTGCCCGCCGAGGATGCCCGTTTCGTCCTTCCCAACGCGGCGGCCACCAAGCTGGTCATGACCATGAACGCCCGGGAGCTCAGGCATTTCTTTGCGCTACGCTGCTGCCGGCGGGCCCAGTGGGAAATCCGGGCCATGGCCTGCGAGATGCTGCGCCTGGTGCGGCAGGTGGCACCGGTCATCTTCGGGGATGCCGGGCCGGGCTGTCTGACCGGCCCCTGTCCTGAAGGCGCCATGACATGCGGCGCCATCAAGGAGGTGCGGGACGAGTTCTCGCGAATCTGACATGTTCCACAAGCTGGATGAAGTCGAAGAACGTTTTCGCGAAGTCGAGTCGCTGCTGGCCGACCCGGCGACCATGGCCGACCAGAAACGCTACCTGGGCCTGACCCGCGAACATGCCGACCTGGCCGAAGTTGTCAGGGTCTACGGCGAGTACCGCCGGGTGGGGGAGGAACTGGAAGGCAATCGCGAACTTTTGCGCGACGAAGATGCCGACCTGCGCGAGATGGCGCGTGCCGAAATACCGGACCTCGAGGAGCGACAGCGCCAACTCGAGGAAGAGCTCAAGCTCCTGTTGCTCCCCAGGGACCCGAACGACGACAAAAACGTCATCCTTGAAATTCGGGCCGGTACAGGCGGAGATGAGGCGGCGCTGTTTGCCGGCGACCTGTTCCGCATGTACAGCCGCTATGCCGAACAGCGTGGCTGGAAGGTCGAACTGCTCAGCGCCTCCGAGTCGGACGCCGGTGGCTTCAAGGAAGTGGTCGCCATGGTCAGCGGTGACCGGGTCTTTTCGCGGCTCAAGTTCGAGCGCGGCACCCACAGGGTGCAGCGAGTTCCGGAAACCGAAACCCAGGGGCGCATCCACACCTCGGCCTGTACCGTGGCCGTTCTGCCCGAGGCCGAGGATGTCGACGTCGAAATCAACCCTTCCGATCTGCGCATCGACCTGTTTCGGGCTTCGGGTGCTGGCGGCCAGCACGTCAACAAGACCGAGTCGGCCGTGCGTATCACCCATATCCCGACCGGTATCGTGGTCAGCTGCCAGGATGAGAAGTCCCAGCACAAGAACCGCGCCAGGGCGATGAAGGTGCTGCAGGCTCGCCTGTTCGACCAGATACAGGCCGAACAGAATGCCAGGCAGGCCGCCGACCGCAAATCACAGGTCGGCAGCGGCGACCGCAGTGAGCGTATCCGTACCTACAACTTTCCCCAGGGGCGCTGTACCGACCATCGCATCGGTCTGACCCTGTACAAGCTCGACCAGATCATGCAGGGCGACCTCGACGAGGTCATCGACGCCCTGCTGACGCACGAGCAGGCTGAACTGCTCGCCGGACAGGAGGGCTGATTGGCCGAGACCTGGACGGTCCTGGGCGTGCTGAAGTGGACCGCGGGGCACCTGCGGGCCAAGGGGGTCGAAAATGGCCGGCTCGATGCCGAATGGATGCTGGCCGACCTGCTCGGACTCGACCGTGTCGGGCTCTATCTCCACTTCGACCGTCCCCTGCAGGCGGATGAGCTGGCCGCCTATCGCGAACGGGTGCGCCGCCGGGCCCGGCGCGAGCCGTTGCAGTATATTGTCGGCCACTGCGAGTTCTGGTCCCTGAGATTCAGGGTTGAGCCGGGAGTGCTGATCCCCAGGGCCGATACCGAGGTTCTGGTCGAGGAGGCTCTTGCGCGCATGGCCGATACCGGAACGCTGCTGGACGTCGGGACAGGCAGTGGCTGTATCGCCCTGTCTCTGCTGCACGAACGTCAGAACTGGCATGGACTGGGGCTGGACTGCAGCGAAGAGGCTCTTCGGATTGCCCGGGCCAATGCCGCCGCGCTGGGGTTGGCTGGGCGCATCGACCTGGCCCGGGGCGAGCTGACCATGCTGCCGGAGGGGCCCTTTGACCTGATTGCCAGCAACCCGCCCTACATCCCCGCTGCCGACCTGGCGGACCTGATGCCGGAGGTGCGTGACCACGAGCCACGTCTCGCCCTTGATGGCGGTCCGGACGGCCTGCAGGCCTACAGGCATCTGGCCGGCCAGGTCGATCGCCTGACCTCCGGAGGCTGGTTGCTGGTCGAGGTCGGCATTGGGCAGGCGCAGGCGGTGCGTGACCTGCTGGCCGAGGCCGGATTGACGGACCTGTTCGTTCGTGATGACTATGCCGGCATCCCCCGGGTGGTCGGCGGGCGACGGCCCTGAACAGGCCGAACTCGATTTCATGCCGCCGGAGATGACTTCGGCAGGGATATGAATCATGGAAATGATCGAAATTCGTGGTGGCAATCGCCTGCATGGCGAAGTTGCCGTCAGCGGAGCCAAGAACGCGGCTCTGCCGCTGCTCTTCGCCACTCTGCTGGCCTCGGGTCAGAGCCGGCTCGACAATGTGCCGCGCCTGCGCGACTGTGACACCGTCGAGAAGCTGCTCGGCATTTTCGGTGCCCGAGTCGAGCGCAGCGGCAACACCTTTCTGGTCGATACCCGCGATGTGGCTTCCATTGAGGCGCCCTACGACCTGGTGCGCACCATGCGCGCCTCGGTCCTGGCGCTGGGGCCTCTCACGGCCCGTTTCGGCCGGGCGCGGGTTTCACTCCCGGGAGGCTGTGCCATCGGCGCGCGTCCCATCGACCTGCACCTGAAGGGGCTGGAGGCGATGGGGGCCGAGATCACCCTCGATCAGGGCTATGTCGAGACCCGGGCCGAACGACTGGTCGGTGCGCGCGTCTATCTTGACCTGCCGACGGTCACGGGCACGGAAAACCTCATGATGGCCGCCGCGCTAGCCAGGGGGGAGACCCTGCTGGAAAATGCCGCGCGCGAGCCGGAAATTGTCGATCTGGCCGAGGCTCTCAACAAGATGGGTGCCCTGGTCGAAGGGGCCGGCAGCGACACCATACGCATCCAGGGGGCCGATGACCTGGCGCCCTACGAACACGCCACCATGGCCGACCGCATCGAGGCCGGGACCTTCCTGGTGGCCGGGGCGATCACCGGTGGCGAGGTGCTTGTGCGCGGTGCCATGCCGCAGCATCTCGAGGCCATGCTGGCCAAGCTGCGGGACAGCGGCGCCCGGCTGGAAGAACTGGAGGACGGTATCCGCGTTCATGGCCCCGACCGGCCGCTGCCTGCTTCGATCGTCACCAGTCCGCACCCGGGGTTCCCGACCGACATGCAGGCTCAGTTTATGGCCCTGATGTGCCTTGCCGACGGCAGCTGCCAGATCAGCGAGCAGGTCTTCGAGAACCGCTTCATGCACGTGTGCGAACTGCAGCGCATGGGGGCCGATATCCAGATTGCCGGTCACACGGCGACCGTGCGCGGGGTCGAGCGGCTCAAGGGGGCGCCGGTCATGGCAACCGACCTGAGAGCCAGTGCTTCGCTGGTCCTCGCCGGCCTGGCCGCCGAGGGAACCACGGCGGTATCACGCATCTACCACCTGGACCGCGGCTACGAGCATATTGAGGAGAAACTGGCCGGTCTCGGAGCCGATATCCGCCGCGTTCGAGCCCGGGGCTGATTGCGCCCCCGGCCGATTCAGGTTACATTGCGGCCTGCAACCATCAACCCTGGTGACACGCTCATGAACGACTGGATTACCTTTGCCCTGCCCAAGGGGCGCATCATGCAGGACAGCATGGAGCTGTTCGGCCGCATCGGCATCACCTGCCCGGAGATGGAAGGTGACAGCCGCAAGCTGGTGTTCGAAAACCCGGCGCAGAAATACCGCTTCATGGCTGTGCGCGCTACCGACGTGCCCACCTATGTCGAGTACGGCAGTGCCGATATCGGAGTCGTCGGCAAGGACACCCTGCTGGAGCAGGGCAAGGATCTGTACGAGCCGCTTGACCTGAAATTCGGCTACTGCCGGCTGGTGGTCGCAGAGCCGAAGGAGCTGCTCAAGGATGACGATCCGGCCAACTGGTCGAATATCAGGGTTGCGACCAAGTATCCCAACATCACCGAACGCTACTTTGCCGAGCGTGGCATCCAGGTGGAGATCATCAAGCTGTACGGTTCCATCGAACTGGCGCCGCTGGTGGGGCTGTCCGAACGCATCGTCGACCTGGTTTCAACCGGAGGCACCCTGAAGGCCAACAACCTGGTCGAGGTCGAAACCATCGCCGAGGTGACCAGCCGGCTGATCGTCAACCGCGCCAGCCTCAAGACCAAGCATCAGCGTATCAGTCGTATTATCAGTGAGCTGGAGCAGGTGATCGACGATACGGTGCGGATATCGCAGTAGGGCAGGTTCAGAGAGCAAGGCCAAAGGTTGAAGGGCGAGAGATGATACGGATTCTGGAATT
>RFIO01000526.1 GCA_003695205.1 Deltaproteobacteria bacterium | reverse complement strand
TTCAGGCGACCTGACCGTCTGTTCGGTGCTGTCGGGCAACCGCAACTTCGAGGGTCGCGTCCACAGCCAGACGCGCGCCAACTGGCTGGCCTCACCGCCGCTGGTAGTCGCCTTCGCCCTGGCCGGCACCACCCGCGTCAACCTGGAAACCGAGCCGCTGGGCGAGGACGCTGACGGCAACCCGGTCTATTTGAAGGATATCTGGCCATCCGACGCCGAAATCGCCGAGGCGGTCAATCTGGTTTCGGCCGACATGTTCCGGGAAAAATATGCCGATGTCTTCACCGGAGAGCCGAGCTGGCGCGAATTGCCGGTGCCCGAGGGGGAGACCTACGCCTGGGACCCCGATTCCACCTATGTGCGCGAACCGACCTTCTTCAGCGTGCGTGAACAGCTGCCTGAAGGGATTGAAGGTTTTTCCGGCGCGCGCATGCTGGCGAAACTGGGCAACACCATCACCACCGACCACATCTCCCCGGCCGGCGCCATTCTCGCCTCCAGTCCGGCCGGCGTCTACCTGCGCGAACATGGAGTCGAGCCGGCCGACTTCAACTCCTACGGCTCAAGGCGCGGCAATCACGAGGTGATGATGCGTGGCACCTTTGCCAACATCCGGCTGAAAAATGAGCTGGCGCCCGGAACAGAGGGCGGTTTTTCCAGGGGGCCGGACGGCGAGGTGACCACAATCTTCGAGGCCTCGATGGCATATCAGCAGCAGGGAACGCCGCTGATCGTCGTTGCCGGCCGCGAGTACGGCACCGGATCCAGCCGTGACTGGGCCGCCAAGGGGACGCTGCTGCTCGGGGTGAAGGCCGTGATCGCCGAGAGTTATGAGCGCATCCACCGCTCCAACCTGGTCGGCATGGGCGTGCTGCCGCTGCAGTTCCCCGAAGGGGTGACGCGCGAAACCCTCGGCTTGACCGGTGAGGAGACCTTTGATCTTGCCGACATCCCGGCGCCGGTCGAACCCGGCATGACCGTGGCGCTGACCATCCACCGTGCCAATGGCAGCAGCGAAACGGTCGATCTGCTGTGCCGGCTCGATACC
>RFIO01000525.1 GCA_003695205.1 Deltaproteobacteria bacterium | reverse complement strand
CCCAACATGGCGGAGGGGGTGGGATTCGAACCCACGGTGCCTTTCGGCACAACAGATTTCGAGTCTGTCACCTTCGACCGCTCGGACACCCCTCCGAACTAGTATTGACTGTTTTTTCTGTCGCGCTTCTCCTGCCGCAGCCGGCGAAAAAATCCGCTCAACAGTTCGCTGCATTCATCGGCCAGCAGCCCCTCGGCCACCTCGACCCGGTGATTGAAGCGTTCATCCTCATGCAGCCTGTAGATGGAACCGACGGCCCCGGCCCTCGGATCACGACTGGCGTAGATCAGCTTCGGGATCCGTGCCAGGATGATCGCCCCCATGCACATGACACACGGCTCAAGCGTAACGTACAGGGTGGTATCGATCAGCCTCCAGGAGCCGAGGACCTCTGCGGCCTGCCGAATGGCCAGCAATTCCGCATGAGCTGTCGGGTCCTGGGTCGTCTCCCGCAGGTTGTGGGCCCGGGAAATCACCTCTCCGTTCAGGCTCACAACCGCCCCGATCGGCACCTCCTCCAGCGCCATCGCCTTGTTGGCCTCTTCGAGGGCCAGTTCCATCATTCGGCGGTCGATGTCACTGAAGTCGGCATGCATGGGCACTATCCAATATCGCGCCCGGGCGCGGAGGCTACTTTTAGCATGAATGCCTGCGCAGGAACAACCCTTTTACGGCCCTGAAAATACACTCGTAAAAATCCCTTAACCAGTTGGCTGGCCGCGCCGATATGTCCAGCAACGGACAAACACCACTACCGGAGGCAAACATGACTAGGGGCGGAATTGCAAAACCTCTCCTCAAAGACCCGATAGCAACACTGCTCGGCCTCTTGACCCTGCTGGGTCTCATCTGCTATCTGGGCGCCCTCGGGCTTCAGGAGCTGCATCACGCCCGTCTTGCCACCCTTCTGGCAAACCCGGTTGCCCAGTCCGACACCGACCTGCTTGTCGCCGGACTGGATGGTCCGATCAGAAACTGACCCCGGCTTCACCTCAAATACGAAAGGGGCTACGGAAAATCCGTAGCCCCTTTGCTTTTAAGTGGCGCGCCGCGGAAGATTCGAACTCCCGACCTTCTGATCCGTAGTCAGTATTTGCACCTTTTTCACCAATTACCATCCTTCTCCAGCAATTCCGATT
>RFIO01000524.1 GCA_003695205.1 Deltaproteobacteria bacterium | reverse complement strand
GGCAGATTTTTCAGCACGGTCCCCCCCTGGCACCGTCGCGGTCAGAAGACCAGGTCGACGCCAAGCCAAATCTGCCGGCCGAGCCGGTACGTGCCGGGGCTGGTCGAAGACTCGATACGGCGGTCAAGCAGATTGAATACATCCAGATGTGTTGTCACCTGCGGCCAACCGGACTGCTGAAGCTGCCAGGCGAACCTGGCATCGACCTGCAGAGCGGAGGCATGGTGCACCTCATCATAAACGAAAAGGGACTCGTCGACAAACTCGCCGCGAATGGCATCAAAGCGTCGTTCACCGTTGGGTACCGGCAGTTCCCGATAAGTATTCTCGACGCTGTCAAAGGCAGACAGCCAGGTCGCCTGGGTGGTCACGGACAGGCCATGTGGCAGAGCGATCATGTGCAGCAGCTTGACCACATGCGGCCGGCTGAAATCTGCGCGCGGCAACTCACTGCGGTAGACGATACGCCCCCGATACCAGACCCTAGGTTCGATCTCCTCATCATCGAGCAGGGCATCATAGCTTTCGTTGCTGGTACGATTGGCCTGCCAGACCCAGCTCGCGAGCAGGGTCTGGTTGCGCCAGCTGCGTTCCCAGCTCAGACGCAGGCTGCGATGACGGCTGCGCCCGTCGTTGGTCATGAAATAGTAGCGCAGGCCATCATCCTGCACTGGGCCGAAGGTCCGGGCGAACTCGGCCCGACCCTGTCTCTGGATCAGCTTGAGACTGAGGTGACCGCCGGCGAGGGTCCGGTCGAAACCGAGGGAGATTTCGTCGCTGTAGGGAGTCTTCAGGCCGGCAAAGCGCGCGACACTCTGCAGTGAGGCAGGATAGAACTCCCAGAGACCTGGGTCAAATGGATCGACCGGAACATCCGGATCCCGGGTTCCGGCCCCGACGGCGCTGTTCCGCTTGGCCCGATACTGGCTGACAACGGGCAGGCGGGCTTCGCGCAGCTTGAAGGCGAGAAATCCGCGCCCGTAGTAGCGGTTCAGGCCAAGGGTCAGTCGGGATGAGGCGCTGTCGGCGAAATCCCATGTCGCCTGCAGCCGTGGTGCCGGGTTGATGTTGTCGAGATAGTCGTCCCAGTCGACGCGCAACCCCGGCCGCAGGGTCAGCGGGCCGGTCGAAAACTGATCCTGCAGATAGAGTCCCAATTCC
>RFIO01000523.1 GCA_003695205.1 Deltaproteobacteria bacterium | reverse complement strand
CCTGCTGGGCGCGGCGGCCTACAAGCCGGGCGACATCATCACCAGCTACAAGGGCATCACGATCGAGGTGCAGAACACCGATGCCGAGGGTCGCATCATCCTGTCCGATGCGCTGGCCTATGCCGCCGAGAGGAAGCCGGCGGAGATCATCGACTTCGCGACGCTGACCGGCGCCTGCGTCATCGCGCTGGGTTCGCAGGCCTCCGGCCTGATGGGCAACAATGACAGGCTGATCAAGGGGCTGAAGCGCTCCGGCGATTACACCTACGATCGTGTCTGGCAGTTGCCGCTGTTCGAGGAATATCAGGAGCAGATCAAGAGCGAGATCGCCGACATCCGCAATATCGGCGGTCGCGAGGCCGGCACGATCACGGCCGCCTGCTTCCTGTCCCGCTTCGTCGAAGATGTGCCGTGGGCGCATCTCGATATCGCCGGCACGGCCTGGAACATGAAGGGGACGGACATCTCGGCCAAGGGCGCGACCGGCGCCGGCGTGAGGCTGGTGACGGACTACCTGATTCGTAGAACCTCGTGAGAGAGTATAGTGAAAAATATCACTATACGATAGTGCTGTACAAGAAAAGTTGTCCTACAAAAAGGCATTTACCAGCTTAAGCGGATTGCCTAGAATGGCTCGCTCAGCGTGTAAGGGTCGACGGAGGATAACATCCCGCAACAGATAGAAAGGCTGCTTTTCTTGCTGCTCAGCCTCGGTCTGGCGTTTCAGGCCGAGGCGGTCGGCTTTGGCAGCCCCGTTCTGCGCAGTCATCTCGAAGAACCCCTGGACGTCCAGCTGCCGCTTGAGCTGAGTGAAGGGGAAAGTCTGTCACGCGTGTTTGTGGACCTGGGGACGCCCCAGGAATACCGTCAGCTTGGCCTGCAGCCCTTCAGTGATCTGTCCGATATCCGCATCAGCGTTCGGAAAAGCTCCCGAGGAGGCATTGTCCAGCTTCGCAGCGATCGACCCATGCAGCAGCCCGTTCTATCCCTGTTGCTGAAGGCGCGAAGCGGGCACAGCACCTACTTCAAGCATTTTCAGCTCCTGCTGGATCCGCTTCATGCGCGGCCACTCCAACCGGCAAGCTCTGTTCGCCGGGCGAGTCCCCCGAAGCTTGCGACCACCGTGGTGCGAACATCGGCGGAATCCACCGAGGCGGGCAAGGGTCAGGCCGAAGGGCCTTCCGAGGGCCGAGGATTTGCCGGCGGCTGGGCGCGAACCAATCGCTATGGCCCGGTCAGGGGCGGGGACAGCCTCAGTGAGATTGCCTACCGCCTTCGCAAGGACAAGCGGTTTTCCAATGCCCAGGTCATGCTGGCCCTGTATGAACTCAACCCGGAGGCGTTCATCGGCGGCGACATCAACAGGTTGAAAAGCGGCGCCTGGCTACGCATCCCCGACGCAGGCCTGGTTCGTCGTCATTCTTCACGAAGTGCGCGAAGGCAATTGAAGAAGTTGATGCGTCTAGCACCAATGGCCTCCCCGAACGGCGGTGCCGGTTTGCGGCCGGGGAAACAGCCAGCGCTCCCCCATTCCTCTCCAGACCATGGCGGGAGTGCTTTAAGATTTTCGGGGAAGATTGCTCTTGGGGATGCGGAGGCATTGAGCGCGGCTGCGAAGGCGGAACGGGAACGGCGGGAAGCGCTCTGGCGGGAACAGTTTCAGAAGCTGCATGACCAGGCGATGAAATCGCAGTTGCGTCTGGATCAGACCAACAAATCGCTTCAACGCATCGAAGGCTATGTGCAGCAGTTGCAGAAGGATGTGGCCGATTTGCGCAAGCAGCTCGAGGCCGGGAATCAGGCGCGCAAGGCCAACGCGATCTGGTTGATCGCCTTTGTTGTGCTTCTGCTGTTCAATTTCGGCATCCTGATTGGCGTATTCTATCAGCGCCGGGCGCAGCAGCGGTTGCCGGTTCCCACGGTTGACCCGGCCGGGAGCGATGCTTTCCATGCACGCATCTCCCAGGCGTCGAAACAGAGGGAGAAATCTTCGTCTGCCACGCGGACATCGTCTTCGCCAGCGCAATCACCGAAGGGAAAGGCCGAATCGAAGGAAGATGCCGGAACTTCTGACCCATTCGTTCCGGTCATGTCCACGGACCGTACTCCACAGAAAAAGAAGGACGCCGACCGGACCAGGATCGAAGCGCTGATCCATGAAATCGAGGAGGACATGCATGCCTCCCGGCTGAATGAGGTTGAGCCGAAGCTGGATGAGCTCGATGCGATTTCACCCGGCAATCTGAGAGCCGCCGCAATGCGGGCGGAGTGGTTGCATCGCCTGGACCGTATCGCTGAACGCGATCGTCTGATTGATTCGATGAAGGAACAGCTTACGGAAAAGAAGTGGATGCTGTTTTCCCGAATTCTGCATGCCGAGATCTGGCAGGAATGGCAGAGCGGTGAATCCATGGCCGCGACGCTCGTTGATCCTGCTGAGCCAGAACATGGCCGCGCCGAAGAGGCGGGGGAAAGCAAGTCCGAAGCGCTGGAGATGGATCTGTCGGATTTCGCACTGCCAGAGCAGGAGGCGACAGATCCGCTGACGATGTCCGGATCCGATTTCGAATCACATTTTCTCGACGATCCGTTTGAAGAAGACCCCTTCGGACAGACCGTGGTCATCCAGCCCAGGAAGAAGGATCAGGGATAAGTCTGCGAAACATGCCCTGGCAGCTGCGGCGATGGTTGCTGGCAGGCCGGGGAATGCCTGTTAGCCTCCGCGGACCATGGAGCTGCTGCGCGAACTGAATGTTGCCCTTTTCCGGCTGATCAACGATGCCCACGGTGCCGTTCTGGACGGCTTCTTCGGTCTGATCTCCGGCCTCGGCGATGGCCTTGTCATCGCCCTGCTGTGCTCGATCATCATGCTTTTCCGCCTGCGCCTGGGGATGGCGGCGCTGGTGGCCTTCATCGTTTCCGGGCTTGCCGCCCAGGTGCTGAAGCGTCTTTTCGACATGCCGAGGCCGCCGGCCGTGCTCGAGCATGTGCATCTGCTGGGGACGAAGCTGAGCGCGCACAGCTTTCCGTCCGGGCATGCGACCAGTGATGGCGTCATGGTGCTGGCTGGATTCCTGCTCTGGCGCGTCAGGGACTGGCGCGCCTGGACGCTTGCGTTGCTGTTCCTGCTGGCCGCCGTCGGCCGGGTCTATGGCGGTGTTCATTTTCCGTTCGATGTGCTGGCAGGCCTCTTGCTTGGAATGGGCTGCATGGCCGCGTTCTGGCGGCTGAGCGCCGGCTGGCCGGTGGATGCGTGGATGCGCTCGCCCTGGTCGTGGAAGCTGCCGGGGCTGCTGCTGGCCATCGAGGCCGGCGTGCTCGGGCTCGGCTATCGCATCCAGCCATCGACGGCGCAGCCGCTGAGCTGGATGTTGGCCGTCGCGGCGCTGCTGGTGCTGATGCAGGTCTGGAAGCGGAGGTTTGCAGGGCGGGAGGCCGGCGATG
>RFIO01000522.1 GCA_003695205.1 Deltaproteobacteria bacterium | reverse complement strand
GGTATCGGCGATGGTTTCGAGGGCTGTTTCCGCTTCGGAGAACGCGGTCACCTTGTAGCCGCGAAGCTTCAGCGTTTCAGTAAGCAGTCTGCGGATGCTGGCGTCATCATCGACAACCCAGATGTGTTTGGCCATATCCCCTCCTTCCTGCCGTTATTGTTCCAGACTTTTGTCCGCTTGACAAACGGTCAGGATTGGCTTTCGTCCTCTGATGCGGGCGGAAAGATCCGGTCAAAAACCTGCCGTACCCGGTCGGTGACCGTCCGGTAGTCGGTCAGCAGGGCTGCTTCGGGCTTCTGCGGTTTTTCGGCATAGCCGAGCCTGAGAGCGAGTTTGCGCAGGTAGGCAGGTTCGGTGGACAGCTCATTGACCGACTGGTCGTGGACCAGGCGCAGCTTGTTTTCCAGGCGCCTCAGGAACTTGTAGCCGTCAATCAGGCAACGGCAATCCTCCTCCGTCAGCAGTCCTTCGCCCTGCAGGGCCTCCAGGGCTTCGAGGGTATTGGTCCGGCGCACCGACGGGTGGTCGTGGCCGTGGCGCAGTTGCAGCAGCTGGCAGGCGAATTCGACATCGACCATGCCGCCACGACCGGTTTTGATGTTGAAATGGGCATCCTGCTCGCGGGCGATCTCCTTCTCCATGCGCTGGCGCAGGCGCCGGATTTCCTTCTCGGCGTCGCCTGGCAGTTCTCCCCTGTAGGCGATGGCCGCCACTTTTTCGCCAAGCAGATCGAGGAACTCGCTCGGGCCACACATGGGGCGGGCCTTTGTCAGCGCCTGGCGCTCCCAGAGTTGGGCCGATTCGGCATGGTAGGTATCAAAGGCCCGCAGACTGGTGACCAGCGGCCCCTGGTTGCCCGATGGACGCAGGCGGGTGTCGATCTCGTAGACCTTGCCTTCGGTCGTTGTCAGGGTCAGGACCGATATGATGCGCTGGGCCAGACGGGCGAAGTATTCCCGGTTGTTCTGAGCGCGAAAACGCTCCGGGTCGGTGCCGTCGACCGGGCGGGTTTCGCCCTCGCCGTCATAGATGAAGATCAGGTCAAGATCGGAGTGGTAGTTGAGTTCCCGGCCCCCCAGTTTGCCCATGCCGAGGATGGCAAAGCGCGCGGGGTTCCCGTCTGCGTCGAAGGGAAGCCCGAAGCGCGGGGTCAGCTCCTCGCGCGCCATTTCTACCGCCTTTTCCAGGCAGGCTTCGGCCAGGTCGGAGAGCTGGCGCGCGGTCTGCCCCTGGAGGCTGAGGCCGTGGATGTCGTCCAGGGCGATGCGCAACATCTCTTCCTTGCGGAATCGACGCAGGATGTCGAGCCGGTCCTCGTAATTCTCGACCATCGCCAGCTGTTCATTGAGTTCGTCGCGGAACTGGTCCAGGTCCTTGATCTCGACGTGGTCGCCGCGACTGACCAGGATGTCGAGAATCTGCGGACTCTGAATGAAAATACGCGACAGGAACTGGCTGGTGGCGAAGAGGTCGACCAGTACCTTGACCACATCGCGGTTTTCGATCAGCAGCGAGAAAAAGGTTGCCCTGGCTCTGAGGGCGACCAGGAAGCGCTCGAGCGTGGTCAGGGCCATCTCCGGTTCGGGAGAATCGAAGATGGCTTTCAGAAACAGGGGTGCCAGGGTCTGCAGGTGCCTGCGTGACCGGGTCGACAG
>RFIO01000072.1 GCA_003695205.1 Deltaproteobacteria bacterium | reverse complement strand
CTTCCGGACTCGTGCGTTCCTCGGCAATTTCGACCCCTACCTCGGCGGCCAGTTTTTCCACCGCCTCCCGGAAACCGAGGCCCTCTATCTTCATCAGAAAGCTGATGGCGTTGCCGCCTTCGCCGCAGCCGAAGCAGTGAAAGGACTGCCGGTCGGCATTGACATTGAAGGACGGCGTCTTTTCTCCGTGGAACGGACAGAGGCCGAAATTGTTCACGCCGCTGCGTTTGAGCTGCACGTAGCGACCGACCAGCTCGACAATATCAACCCGGTCGCGAATCTGCTGAATGGTCTCTTCGGGAATCCGTCCCATCAGCCCTCCAGCTCGACGACGGTTACATTGTCACCGCCGTGGGCAAGGTCCGCGGCGTAAAAGGCCGTCACTGCCCGGTGTCCACCAAGAAATTCGCGTACCGCACGACGCAGAATTCCTTCACCGCTGCCGTGCACGATCTCAACCTGCCGCCGCCCGGCCAGCAGGGCACGGTCCAGAAACCGCTCCACCTCGGGCAGGGCATCATCGACCCGTCGTCCAACCAGAACAAGGCGTTCAGGTCCTGGCTGCTCGGGGCGCCGCCCGGTGATTCTGACCCTTTCGGGCCGGGACCTGTTCTCCCGGGCCGCTTCCAGGTCTGCCAGCCGGGCCTGCAGACGCTTGCCGGCGACGACGATGTCGACCTGCTCGCCATCGACCCGGACCACCTCCCCCTCCTGACCAAGCAATCGATGGCAAACCCGGTCGCCGACGGCGACCCGGCGCAGCGTTCGACCAGGCCGACGAGCCGGCTTCGGCCTCAGGGCCTGCTCCACCTGGCGCAGTTCGGCACCCAGCTCAGCCTGTTGCGGCGTTGCCAGGGCATCCTCGGCCTTCTGCTTCAAGGCGCGCAGGTCCTGCTCGACCTTTTTGACAAGGGCTCGGCCCTCTTTTCGGGCGCGTTCCAGCAGTTCTTCGCGCTGTTGCTCAAACTGGCGCAGAAGCCGCGTGCGTTTTTCCCGTTCCTGCCGGGCCCGGCGCAGTTCATCCTCGGCCCTGGCCGCCTGTTCCCGGGCCCGCAGCAGGGTACTGTTAAGTTCCTGGAGCAGGTCGCGGCCACGCTGCTCCGCCGGGTCGACATAGTCACGTGCCCGACTGAGGACCGACGCGGGAAACCCGAGTCCGGCTGCAATGGCCAGGGCTCCACTCGCTCCCGGAGTACCGTAATCGAGCCGGTACAGAGGCCGGAAGTCCTCCGGGTCGAAGGCAACCGCGGCATTGGCGGCATCCTCGCGCATCTGGGCGAAGGCCTTGACCCTGTGTAGATGGGTGGTTGCCACCACGCGCGTTCCACGACTGCACAGTTCCTCCAGCAGGGCGAGCGCCAGTGCGCTCCCCTCCGCCGGGTCTGTACCGGTGCCGATCTCGTCCAGCAGCACCAGGGTTTGGTCACCGGCCCTCTCCAGAATCTGGCGCAGGCGCAGCAGGTGAGCCGAAAAAGTCGACAAGCCCGCTTCGATGCTCTGGTCGTCGCCGATATCGGCAAGCACCTCGGCAAACAGCCATGTCCTGCTGTCCGGATGACAGGGAATCTGCAGTCCGGACGCCAGCATCAGCTGCAGCAGGCCGAAGCATTTCAATGCCACGGTCTTGCCACCGGTGTTCGGGCCGCTGATGACCAGCAGCCGGGTCGACGCCGCCAGTTCCAGGTCGACCGGTACCGCCCTGCCCGCAACCGGCCTGTCCTCACGGTCGAACATCAGCAGAGGATGCCGACACTGGCGCAGGTCGATCTCACAACGCTCGGCAAACCGGGGCCGGCACGCGTCCATGTCCCGGGCGAGCCGGGCGGCGGCCAGGCGCAGGTCGATGCGGGCCAGAATCCGCTGATTGTGCCGCAGCTGCGAGGTGCAGCGCCGCACCGCAGCGCTCAATCGCAGCAGGATCTGGCGAATTTCCCGCTGCTCGGCCCGGAGCAGCTGCACCAGCTCGTTGTTGGCCTCAAGAACCGCGGCCGGTTCCACAAACAGGGTCTGGCCGCTGCCGGAGGTGTCGTGAACAAAACCGCGCACCATCGACCGGCGGTCGGCCCGCACCGGAACCACGTACCGGTCACCACGCAGGGTAATGATCCGCTCCTGAAAAGCCGGTGCCAGGTTTTCATCCTGAAGCATCTGCTCCAGTCGGCGGCGCACCTGCTCGCGCAGCTCACGCAGCCTGCCCCGGATCTCGGCCAGTTCCCAG
>RFIO01000521.1 GCA_003695205.1 Deltaproteobacteria bacterium | reverse complement strand
GGGGGGGGATCCCATGGCTTTCCCCTCCCGAACGCTCATCACCCGTCATTCATCCCTGTCCTCAGGCCACCTCCAGGCTGCCGATCAGGCTGCGGATATCGTCGACACCCTCCTCAAGGCAGAAACGCTCCAGGCCATCAATCACCTTCTGCATGGCATCGGGGTCGACAAAGTTGGCGGTACCGACCTGGACGGCGCTGGCCCCGGCGATCAGGAACTCGAGGGCGTCTTCCGCGGTGCTGATGCCGCCGACGCCGATAACCGGAATCGAAACCGCGTTCACGACCTGGTAGACCATGCGCACGGCAACCGGCCGGATCGCCGGCCCTGACAGACCGCCGGTCAGGTTGGCGATGCGCGGGCGGCGGCGGCGCACGTCAATGGCCATGCCGGTGATGGTGTTGATACAGCTTAAGGCATCGGCACCGGCGTCCTCGGCGGCCCGGGCAATGTCCGTAATGTCGGTGACATTGGGCGTAAGCTTGACGATCAGCGGCTTGGAGAGCCTTTTGCGCACAGTGCTCACCGCCTCGAAAGCGGCCTTCGGGTCGGTACCGAAGACGATGCCCCCCTTCTTGACGTTGGGACAGGAAATGTTCAGCTCAACGCCTGCAAGTTCGGGTATGGCATCGAGCCGGCTGGCGACCTCCCCGTACTCCTCGAGGGTATTACCGAAGAAATTGGCGATCACCGGCGTGTTGAGTTCCCGCAAAAAGGGCATTTTGTGTTCGATGAAGGCATCGACACCGACATTCTGCAGCCCAATGGCATTGAGCATGCCGCTGACAGTTTCGGTAATGCGCGGGGTCGGGTTGCCGGCCTTGGGCGCCAGGGAAAGCCCCTTGGTGACGATGGCGCCCAGATTGTCGAGGTCGATGTAGGGGGCGTACTCCTCACCGTAGCCGAAGGTCCCCGATGCGGGCATGATCGGATTTTTCATGCGGATGCCGGCAACCTCGACGGCCAGCGAGATTCCGTTTTTCGAGCCTGTGCTGTTCATCACTTGCACCCCTCGCAGGAACTTTCGGTTGCATCCATCAGGTCCCAGTCAAGCTGTTCAGCCCGAAAGACCGGCCCCTCCTTGCAGGTACACAGGTAGCGAGGCGTCTGTTCGCTGTGCCCGGCCCCCTTGACGACACAGCCAAGACAGGCACCGACACCGCAGGCCATCAGGGCCTCGAGGGAAACCTGCAGAGGCGCCTCGTAACGGGCACAGATTTTCTGGACCGCCTGAAGCATCGGCATCGGCCCGCAGGCGAACACATCCGCTTCACCGATCTCCTTCAGCTTGGCCTCCAGCACATCGGTCACCAGCCCCTGCTCGCCGAGGCTGCCATCCTCCGTGGCGGTATAGGTTTCGACCCCCAGCCGTTCAAACTCGGTAATGGCGATGATATCGTCCCGGGTACGCCCACCCATCAGCAGGCGCACCCTGTTTTTCTCAACCAGATCCTGGGCCAGCATGAACAACGGGACCAGACCGATGCCGCCACCGACCAGTATTTTTTCGCGTCCGGTCGCACCGGCGGAGAAACCACGCCCCAGGGGGCCGAGAATTTCGACCCTGTCGCCCTGGTGCAGTTCGCTCATCATGGCCGTTCCCTGGCCGACAATCTTGTAGAGAATTTCAAGGTATTCCACCGGTGGCAGGCCGTCGACATCGGAAGGCTGGAAGCCGGTCCGGAAGATACCGAAGGGGCGCCTCAGCAGCGGCAAAAGCGACAGTTGCACCCGGAACATCAGAAATTGACCAGGCTTGCAGTCTGCCACCGCCCCGGGCGCCTGGATGCGCATGCGCCAGTAGCCGGGCGCAATCTCCTGGTTGGCCAGAATTCTGGTCTTGAAATTGGGCATGTCATCACTCCCCTGCAAGGGTCGAAGCGCCTGGCCTCGACATCAGTACGGCATCTTCGCCGTCATGGTAGTAAGCGGGTCGAACGCCGTCGACCTGAAAGCCGAAGCTCCGATATAGCTCGATGGCGGGCTGATTGCCGGAGCGGACTTCGAGCAGGAAACGCTCAGCATCGGGACAGCTGTTGAACAGGTCCTCCAGAAGAAGGCGGCCAAGGCCTTTACGGCGATACTCCGGGGCGACGCATATATTCTGGATTTCCACCTCATCGGCCACCTGCCAGCAGACCATGAAACCGCACAGGTGCTCGCCATCGCAGATGACACGCAAACGCGCCAGCGGATTGTCGAGCTCGCGACTGAACCGTGCTTCATCCCATGGGTGCGGTTGGCAGGCTCGTTCGACCCGGATGACCCCGGGAAGATCGGCCGGCTGCATCGGCCTGATTTCAGGGGTCATGTTGGTGCCTCCAGCCAAAGGATGCCGGTATGATAGAGGAGGCCGCACATGGTGTAAACCCTGCTGTCCGGCGGCAGGGCAAACAGATTGACACGGTCTGCCGGTTGATTTACAAAAAGGGCCACCCTTCAACAGGCTGTTCGCTTTAGGAG